>FR901787.1:15848-41617 GCA_000437675.1 Prevotella sp. CAG:891 | reverse complement strand
CAGTATATCGCGCATGGTATGCACCTTCAGGTCCTCATTCAAGTACTTTGCCCGAATAGGTCCTACTCCTTTTAAATATTTAATATCAGTCTGTAAAGGGTTCATTGCAAATGATTGAAAAATACTTTTTAAGATTAGTCGGATATCATCCAGACTTTTCCGATACTTAACTTCAAACAGGCATACACCGGAATTCTGCTATGCAAATTTAATACAAATGTCGGCTGTATCCAGCTAAGCTCAAATAAAATTGACTTTGCCAAACACAGCCGACAGTTATATTGATGATGATAAGTAGATGTTGAAAATTATATTACTCAGTCGAATTGTTTATACTTACAATCAAGCTCTTACACCGCATTCATTCGTAATAATAAGTTCTACCTACCTGCTTACTCGCAGCAAATACCCACTTATCAATTAAACTTAAGAATCGGCTCAACACCGGCATAGCTTGCCGTGAATCCCATGGCATGCTCCACTTCATCAACCGCATTGGGCATCGGTAACAAGTGGCGGGCAATAGCAGTTGCAAAGTAACGGGTTGCAGCAGGTCCTGAAGCTGTAATAAAGTTGTCATGCTCCACTACATAAGCATTATTATGGTAAATGCCTTCTGCTACATGTGCCTCCATGCCCGGATAAATGGTTACGTGCTTATTACGAATCACACCGGCTGCACCTAAAATCATGGGTGCTGCACAAATCGCTGCGATAAGGGTGCCCTGCATGACCTGTTGCATAACGGTTTGGCGCAAAATCGTATTTTTTGCCATAGATTCTGCACCTTTAAGGCCACCGGGAAATACCATGGCTTCGCAGTTGAGCAAATGGTTCTTGCGGAAAATACTATCGGCTTTAATTACTACACCATGAGCGCTTGTAACGACACGCTTGCCCGAGACGCTAAGTGTTTGAACCTGCAAACCACAACGGCGCAGGATATCTATTGTTCCAATGGCCTCAACATCCTCAAAGCCATCTGCCAAGAATAAATAAATCATTTATATATGTTTTGTTAAGTCAATTATTATCATGTGTGTGTGTAAGGAATACTATAGGATGCAGAACTTGCTGAAATTATCTCAAGCATTCCAAATAGAGCTGAATCGTATTCTGCAGACCTAAATAAAGCGCATCGCTAATCAATGCATGACCTATACTTACTTCGTCTGTCCAAGGTATTGTTTGATGATAAAAAGCCAAATTATCAAGACTTAAATCATGACCGGCATTAAGGCCCAATCCTATTTCACGACAATGAAGCGAAGTGGCTAAATAAGGTGCAATGGCTTCATCGCGATTCTTTGCATAATTGGCAGCATAGGGTTCTGTATACAGCTCCACACGGTCGGCTCCTGCTTTTAAAGCATAATCGGCCATGGTATTGTCTGGAGATATAAAAATACTCACTCTGATTCCAGCCTCGTGAAACATGGCTGCTTTTTCTGTCAGAAACGCCAGGTGCTTTTGAGTGTCCCATCCGTGGTTCGATGTAAGCTGATCGGGAGCATCGGGAACCAAGGTCACTTGAGCCGGACAAACATCAAGTACGAGTTTGCAGAAATCGTCTGTAGGATAACCTTCTATGTTAAATTCGGTCGTTAACCGAGGGCGTAAATCGTAAACATCCTGTCGTTTGATGTGACGTTCATCGGGACGAGGGTGCACGGTAATGCCCTGTGCTCCAAAGCGTTCACAATCTAATGCTACGTTTAATAAATTAGGGTTATTGTTACCTCTTGCGTTACGTATAGTAGCGACTTTGTTGATATTTACACTTAATTTAGTCATATTCCTTCAAGTGCTATTGCGAAAATTAGGTATATTTGCCAATAATGAAAGTTGCAGCGACTTCAGCTATTTGCAAAGAAAATCAGATTTTCCTTTGCTTGTGCATTTGGTTTGCATTACCTTTGCTTACGCTAAGGCTAATCGCACTTTGACTGAAACAAAACATTCGCCCGGCTTATTTACTCTCTTCATTATTCAGCCTACTGCTTAAATGTAAAAGGAATGAATTGATTAGAGTCTTGACGCTTAACTGCAAAGCCATACGTAACTACAAACAAAAGCGATAATACGCACGTATGGCCCGTCAACTTATGAGCCTAACATGCGTATCAGATTGGTGTTAGCCATTTCAAAGTGCAAAATTACGATATTTTAGGCAATAAACAATCTTATAATCGGATTGAATAATATAAAATTTGCTAAATCAAAAGAATTCGAGCACTCCTAACTCCTAATATTATCATATAAAGCTATGACATACCCAAACCTGCATTTCGCCCTATTTGGCAACGTATTTCAAACCAAAAAGAATCAGTTCGTAGCAGCTGTCATACAGAAACTTCAGGATTTAGGCGTAAAAATTTGCGTAGAGCACCAGTTTGCAGCATTCATTAACAATGAATTGAAAATTGACTTAACGGGGTGCGATATGTTCAGTTCCACCTCGTTTAGCAAACCTATTGATGCGGCTATTTCTATTGGCGGAGATGGCACATTTTTGGGTACTGCAGCCCAAATAGGTACCAGCGGCATTCCTATAATCGGCATCAATACCGGACGCTTAGGCTTTTTGGCTGACGTTTCGCCCGACAACATTGACTCTGCCCTTGAAGCCTTGTGTCAGGGCGATTATGTGATAGAGGAACGTAAAACACTTGCTGTGCGGAAAAACAACGTGCTTTCGGACTTCTACCCTTATGCCCTGAACGAAGCTGCTGTTCTGAAACACGACATATCGTCGCTTATCGAAATCGACACCTATATCGACAATCGCTTCCTGGCAAATTTCTTGGCAGACGGACTGATTATCAGCACACCCACCGGGTCAACGGGATATTCGCTCAGTGTGGGGGGGCCTATTTTGGTTCCACAATCCGGCACATTCTGCATTTCGCCTGTAGCTCCTCACAGCTTGTCTGTTCGTCCGGTTGTGGTGCGCGACGATGTTGAAATTCGTATGGAAGTAAAAAGCCGGAGCCATAACTTTCTGCTTTCGTGCGACGGACGCAGCGAATCGCTGCCTAGCGAAACGGTGATTACGGTTGGCAAAGCCGATCACACCATTCGCGTCATCAAAATTGAACACAAAAAATTCTTCGACACCTTACGCGATAAACTCATGTGGGGCGTTGATCAAAGAATTTAACAAACAGGGCTGATACGTCTGTGTCGGTTCTGTATAAAAGGTAAACCATTGGCCAAAAAATCATTCACTTTTAAACTTTGACCATTATGCCTAAACAAACTATATCCAACCACAGCATTAACGCTGATTTGCGTTACTTGAAACTTTTATCAAGGGATTTCCCCTCGATATCAAAGGTTACCACCGAAATCATCAATTTGGAGGCTATATTGCACCTTCCAAAACCTACCGAACATTTTCTGGCCGACCTGCATGGCGAAAATGAGGCTTTTCAACATGTATTGCGAAATGCTTCGGGTAATATCAAACGTAAGGTAAAAGAAATATTCGGCAATACACTGCGCGAAAAGGAAATACGTGACCTGTGCACGCTTATCTATTACCCCAAACAAAAGTTGGAACTGGTAAAACAAAACGATACGGATATTTCCGATTATTACCAAACGATTCTAAACCAACTTATAGCTGTTTGTCGCAGTGTTTCTTCAAAATATACGCGTTCAAAAGTCAGAAAAAGTCTGCCGTCTGAATTTGCCTATATCATAGAAGAACTTTTACACGAAAGTTCTGACGACCGAAACAAGCAAGCCTATGTCGGTGTGATTATCCAGACTATTATCGGCACCGGACGGGCTTCAGGATTTGTCGAAGCTATTTGCGAACTCATTCAACGCCTCTCCATCGATCAGCTCCATATCCTTGGCGATATCTTCGACAGAGGACCTGGTGCACACATCATTATGGATACGCTTACGAATTACCATAATTGGGATATTCAATGGGGTAACCACGACATTCTATGGATGGGAGCTGCAGCCGGAAATTTGACCTGCATTGCAAGTGTGCTGCGTTTATCATTCCGCTATGCCAATACGCAAACTTTAGAGGAAGGATATGGCATCAATATGGTTCCTTTGGCTACCTTTGCCATGGAAACCTATTCCGATGATTCATGCAAGGTGTTCTATCCCAAAATTGAAGACCCTAACCGGAAACCAAACGAAAAAACGTGTAAGCTCATAGCTCAAATGCACAAGGCCATAGCTATCATTCAGTTTAAACTCGAAGGTGCTCTCTACCAGAAACATCCCGAATGGAACATGAATGACCGTGCTTTGCTGTTCGACCTTAATCCGGCTGAAGGAACCTGCAAGGTAGACGGAGTTACGTATGAACTTACCGATACTAACTTCCCCACTATTGACCCTGAACATCCCTACGAATTGACTGTTGAGGAAGTTGAACTCATAGAAAAGCTGCGACATTCATTCCTCATTTCCGATCATTTGCAAAATCATGTACAGCAACTGCTGCAACATGGTTCCATGTATGGCATTTACAACTCGAACTTACTGTTCCATGCCTCTGTACCAATGAATGAAGACGGCAGTCTGAAGGTGTTGAACATTGAAGGACAAAACGTATCGGGACGCGAAATGCTTGACCGCATCGAACAAATGGTTCGTCTTGCCTACGACGAGGAAGCAGATCATGTCGACCGGGAAAGGGCCATCGATTATTTCTGGTATCTATGGTGCGGACCCAACTCGCCATTGTTCGACAAATCCAAAATGTCGACCTTTGAACGGTATTTCATTGCCGACAAAGCCACACATAAGGAAGAAAAAGGATGGTATTACAAACTCCGTGACGATGCAAACATCTGCGATGAACTGATGAATGCCTTTGGCGTCAGAGGAAAGCACAGACACATCATTAACGGACACGTGCCCGTAAGAGCCATGAACGGCGAAAACCCGATTAAGGCTGATGGTAAACTGATGGTTATTGATGGTGGCTTTGCCAAAGCCTATCACGACACAACAGGCATTGCCGGTTATACTTTGGTTTACCATTCGCGTGGTTTCCAACTCGTACAACATGCTCCATTCACTTCAACCGATGAAGCTATATTAAATGGAACAGACATCCAATCAACAACACAAATAGTTGAAATGATGGGACATCGGGCTATGGTAAACGACACTGACAAGGGGGCTGAACTCCGCGAACAAATTGCAGATCTGGAGAAACTGCTCGTTGCCTATCGGCGGGGATTTATCAAGGAATAATTCTCGCTTCAGCTAAGTCGATTAGAACATAAACTAACCCAATAAAATACTAAGAAATTGAAATCTCTCAAAGAATTATACAGAATCGGACAAGGCCCTTCATCCAGCCATACAATGGGTCCTCGCCTTGCCGCTGAAAAATATTTACGCAGACATCCCGATGCCAACGCATTCCGTGTAACGCTTTACGGCAGTTTGGCCGCTACTGGCAAAGGTCACCTTACAGACCAAGCCATCTGGGAAGTTCTGGGTAAAGACCGAACGGAATTCGTTTGGCACCCTGAAATAACGCTACCGTTCCATCCAAATGGAATGAAGTTCGAAGTGGCCACACCGCGTGGTTCATTTACCGAAGCATGGACAGTATTCAGTATTGGCGGAGGTGCTTTGGTCGAAGAAGGTAAAGTGCAAACCGAAACTCCTGACGTCTACGACCTCGACCGCTTGGCAGACATCAAAAAATGGTGCGAACAGCGTGGTATGTCGTATTGGGAATACGTTGAGACTTGCGAAGGCCCTGAAATATGGGACTATCTGCAAACTGTTTGGGATACCATGTGTGCAGCTGTGGAACGCGGACTTGAGCATGAAGGTGTACTGCCCGGTGCCCTTCAACTTCGACGTAAGGCCCCCGATTATTACATCCGGGCTATGGGTTATGGTTCAAACTTACAGTCGCGCGGTCTTGTATTTTCCTATGCGTTGGCTGTAAGCGAGGAAAATGCCTCGGGCGGCATCATTGTTACAGCACCTACCTGTGGTGCAAGCGGTGTTGTTCCGGCTGTTCTGTATCATATTCAGAAAACACGCCGTTTCCCCATCCGCCGCATTCTGCATGCCTTGGCCACAGCCGGACTTATTGGCAACATTGCTAAAAGCCGTGCATCCATCTCGGGTGCTGAAGCCGGCTGTCAGGCTGAAGTTGGTGTTGCTTGCGCCATGGCTGCTGCTGCTGCCAACTACATCTTTGGCGGCTCGTTGGCAACCATCGAGTATGCCGCTGAAATGGGTCTGGAACACCACTTAGGTATGACCTGCGACCCTATTTGCGGATTAGTTCAAATACCTTGTATCGAACGAAATGCTCATGCTGCAGCCCGTGCCCTTGATGCCAATGTATATGCCACTTTTGCAGACGGTGTACACCGCATTCCTTACGACAAAGCTGTTGCCGTAATGAAACAAACCGGACACGACTTGCCTTCGCTTTATCGCGAAACCTCGGAAGGTGGATTGGCCAAAGAGTTTCATAAAGAACATTGATTAGAACATTGATTAAAAGCCGAAGTAACCCCGTGATGCGAGTTTCACGGCTGTTACTTCGGCTTTACCCATCCTGCACGACTGCTGATGCTGCAAAATGAATTTCAAACATGTAAAAAGATTGTTTGAATATTTCGAGGTAAAGACTTCAGACTTCAAGAAAAAAACTTTAAATTTGCACTTAGTAAGTTTGGTTTGTAGTTCATTATTTGATGTAACTTGTTTGTAGTTCATTATATCCATAACGCTACAACTGAACTGAAATATTCATTGGGACATCTACAACTTAAATAAAATTGTCATGAAGAAGACCATCTTGGTAACCGGTGGTACCGGATTTATCGGTTCACACACCACAGTTGAACTGCAAAATGCAGGCTATGAAGTGGTAATTATCGATAACTTATCAAATTCAAAAGCCGACGTTGTTGACGGCATCGAAAAAATCACAGGTGTTCGTCCTGCTTTTGAAGAGGTCGACTGCTGCGATTTCGAAAAGCTCGAAGCAGTTTTCCAAAAATATCCTGCCATCACGGGTATTATCCACTTTGCAGCATCAAAGGCTGTAGGTGAAAGTGTAGAACAACCGTTGAAATACTACGAGAACAACTTGCTTTCTCTCATCAACCTCCTGAAGTTGATGCCTAAGTATGATGTTAAGGGTATTATCTTCTCATCTTCTTGCACCGTTTATGGCCAGCCCGATCCCGAAAACCTGCCCGTTACGGAACTCGCCCCCATCAAGAAGGCCGAAAGCCCCTATGGTAACACCAAGCAGATTAACGAAGAAATTATCCAGGATTACGTTCACAGCGGTGCAAACATCAGCGCCATCATCCTGCGTTACTTCAACCCCATTGGTTCACACCCCAGTGGCATCATCGGTGAAATGCCTAATGGTGTTCCTGCCAACCTCATCCCCTACCTCACGCAAACAGCTATGGGCATCCGTCCCTGCTTGAAAGTGTTCGGTGATGACTATGACACCCCCGACGGTTCTTGCATCCGCGACTACATCTATGTACTCGACTTGGCCAAGGCACACGTTGCTGCTATGGAACGCATTGTTGAGGACAAAAATGAAGAACGTGTTGAAATCTACAACGTAGGTACCGGTAACGGTGTGAGCGTTCTTGAACTGATTAACACTTTCGAAAAGTGCACCGGCGTTAAGCTTAACTACGAAATTGCTCCCCGTCGTGAAGGCGATATCGAAAAGGTATGGGGCAACGTAGATAAAGCCAACAAAGTTTTGGGTTGGAAGGCTGTTCACACGCTCGAAGAAGCCCTCACTTCTGCATGGAACTGGCAACAGAAACTGCGTGAACGCGGCATCATGTAAATTCATGCAACAGGCAAAGGAAATGCAGACGAAACCTTATACATACTGTTTCAATGAACAGAATGGTCTGCCTTGACATTCCTTCCTTTATTCTATCCATATTTTGCAAAGCATCCGTTTTGCAAAATATGGATATTTTTTCATACACCCCTTTAAACCATCCGACTGTGCAACCCTACTATTTATTACAAGAAAAAGACTTACGTCGCAACTTGGAATTAATCCGCCACATCTGTGACGAAGCCGGAGTTGAATTTATTTTGGCATTCAAGGCTTTTGCGCTCTGGAAAACCTTCCCCGTTTTTCGCCAGTACATTCATCACACCACAGCCTCATCGCCTTACGAAGCCCGCTTGGCATTCGAAGAATTTGGCTCTAAAGCCCACACCTACTCGCCTGCCTACGAAGAAGACACCTTCGATGTGATTCTGCATTGCTCAAGTCATATCACCTTCAACTCTCTTTCACAATTTCAGCACTTTAGCCAACGTGTTAAATCGCTTGGTGACGAAGCACCCCTAATGGGCATACGAATCAATCCGGAACACAGCGAAATTGAGACCGAATTGTACAACCCGTGTGCGCCGGGGTCACGATTCGGAGTATTGAGCACCCAATTACCCGACCAACTGCCCGAAGAAATTACTGGATTTCATTGCCATTGCCACTGCGAAAGCAGTTCTTTTGCATTGGAAAACACGCTTGGCTATATTGAAGAAAAGTTCGGACATTGGTTGCCTCAAATCAAATGGCTGAACCTTGGCGGCGGACATTTAGTTACGCGCAAGGACTACGACGTGAAGCACCTCATTAGCCTTCTTCAGTCGTTCAAAACCAAATATCCGCACCTACAAATTATCCTGGAACCCGGTTCGGCATTTGCTTGGCAAACAGGTTCTCTGGTTTCACAGATTGTTGACATTGTCGAAAACGATGGTATCAAAACAGCTATACTCAATGTCAGCTTCACTTGCCACATGCCCGACTGTCTTGAAATGCCTTATCACCCCGTTGTGCGCGAAGCAAAAACCATTGAAAATGCTCGTGAACTTGGCATTGAACGCGAAGCCTGCATTTACCGCTTAGGAGGAAACAGCTGTCTGAGTGGTGACTATATGGGATACTGGCAATTCAAAAAGCCGTTGCAGATAGGCGACATCATCACCTTCGAAGACATGATTCACTACACTACTGTCAAAACAAATATGTTCAACGGCATACACCACCCTTCAATCCGTTTTGAACGTTTAGATGGCAGTGTCGAAACCCTGCGCGACTACACTTACGAAGACTACCGCGACCGTATGGACTAAGTTATATGCCTGCCTCATTGCGGTAAAACCAGTAACGAATGCTTATTCCGTCACATAAACTACCATGCTATACCTTCCTTCAACAATGCCTGCAGCAACCTCACTGCAAACTAAAACATACCAACTGAAGCACTGGAAGTCGGTCAACCAAGTTATGCGGGTGCTGTTTTTAAATTTAATGCCGCTGAAACCTCAAACGGAAGCCGACATTGCACGAACACTCCAACAAACCGAAGTGGACGTTCAGCTGATTCCTATTAAGATTAAAGGGCAGACTTACAAAACGACTCATGCTGAACACATGGAAGCTTGTTACTTAGACTTCGATGAGGTTGAAAACGACTTGGCCGATGCACTGATTATAACCGGAGCCCCGGTAGAACAAATTGCATTTGAGGAGGTGAGGTACTGGCCGGCATTATGTCACATCATGGACTGGGCCCAGCAAAACGTTAAGCACACGCTTTACATTTGTTGGGGAGCGCAGGCCGGTTTGTATCATCACTATGGTATACCCAAATACCAGCTTCCGGAAAAGTGTTTTGGCATATTTCAGGAAGAGGTGGCTGTGCCTAACCACCCCCTCACTAATAATCTGGAACCCAGATTTCCCATACCCAATTCGCGACATACCGAAGTACGTAAAAGCGATATTTTGCAAGCTGCATCCGAATGCTTAACGATTCTAGCAGAAAGCAAGGAATGTGGTATCGGCATTGTCATCTCAAACGACTGCAAGCAAACATTCATCGTGGGACATTTAGAATATGAGGCTGAAACTTTGCACCGCGAATACCATCGCGACTTGAATAAGAATCTGCCTATCCATGCTCCCGAACACTATTACGATGCGAATGGTGACATTCTGTATTCCTGGAAAGATGCCGCTACGTGTTTCTACCGGAATTGGCTTTTACTCAACCAACAATAGAAAATGGTCTGAACTTTTGCGTTACCGATAAATCCTACTTTACCGATACTGCAAATGTTCAGACCATTTTCTTTATCATCAAACCGGATTGTCGGTTTTCATGTTTCACCACACAGTCTGAAACATGAAAAACCAATATCATGGTGTCACACCTCACCTTTACTTAATACCACGTTTATTCAACGCATCCGTATACTTTCGTGCATTCATCAAATGCTCTGCATAGGTTTTGGCAAAATTATGAGTACCCGAAAAATCCTCCTTAGCACACATATAAAGATAATCATGAGGTGCGTAATGCAACACTGATTCTATCGCATTCTGTGATGGAATACAAATCGGACCTACAGGCAAACCTTCATGCTGGTAAGTGTTATACGGACTGTCTACAATCAGATGTTCGTGCAGAATTCTGCGCAAACCGAAATTGCCAAGTGCAAATTTAACCGTTGGATCAGCCTGCAACTTCATTCCCTGTCGCAGACGGTTCAGATACATTCCGGCAATCATGGGCCTCTCCTTTTCGTTAGCCGACTCTTGCTCTACAATCGAAGCGAGCGTATACACCTCATTCGTTGTAAGTCCTGCTTTTTCAGCCAATTTCTTACGATTTTCCGTCCAATAGGCATCGTGCTCACGTTTCATTCGTTGCAGCAATTTCGCAGGTGTAATATCCCAATACACCTCATACGTATTGGGAATAAACAAGCAAGCAGCAGTTTCAGGGGTTACTCCCCAATCCTTAAGTTGCACTTCATTTTTAAAGGCTGAAGCCAAAGTAGCTGAATCTGCTTCCAACTGTTGGGAAAGGCGTGCTGCCAAATGATTCATCGAGTGTGTCACCGGAATAACCAAGCGCACAGCATCCTGTCGGCCACCACGCAATTTACGCATGAATGAAAAAGAGCTTGCGCCTTGCCGAACGACATAAGAACCCGGTATAACATTTGATTTATAGCCCAATACTGTGCCACATAATTTCAATCCCAACAACTGACTGGGCGATACGGCATTTTGAATCTTGACATAAACCGAATCAGCAGTATCATCATTGTCAACATAAATGCGAACATCCTTCTGTGCAGAGTTTATACTGGAAAAGAACAACCAGTAACCGCTGCTTCCCAAAAGCAGCAAAGCCGCACAGGCTAAACCAATCATTTTTTTTGCTTTATCCTTTATCATGGTTCGTTGCTAATATATGCGTATTATTAAAAACAGACTAAGTATCTTGACTTCATACATTTAAAATGCGCCATTGATCCATTATCATTTGAAAACTCTAAATGCATTGCATTTGAACTGCATATCACAAAAGCGCACTTTCTGAAACCCTACCGTAATACGGCAGGCTTAGCATGAGCAAAGGTATACAAAATGCGGGATACGGATTAAATGTCGCGAAACTAATTTATTTCCAGTTTAAATAAATCGCTCATTTTGCAAACATTGAAACGCAAAAGAATATATAATCACAAACTACGGCAAACAGATTTGCCTCTTTTTTCAAAAAACTCACAAGCCCAAAACTATCAAAAAATATACAACTTTTAGCTTGGGCTTCATTGCGATTGATTAGTTGTTTCCTTGTGCAGCCCCACCGCAAAATTACGAACAGAATAACCATGTGTTACAATTCCACTCTCTTACAACATCTACATTTAAACAATTAGTTAGCAATATCAACCATTATTTATAACTACAACGATGGATAATTCAATGGTTTTTACTAATTTTGCACAAAATAGAAATGAATGTGCGAATCACAAAGTTCTGAAAACCATTGCAAAATACTGCATAACGATACAACCCTGACATCATTGGCTTCAATATCGTTACTAACAACTGGGCTTTTTGATCCACTTACAATAATAAAACTATGAACGAATATACCGACTTTGTAGATTTAATAGCAAATAGTTTAAGAAAGAACTGGGACCTTGATGCTTTAACAGACTACAAAGGTGTCACACTTCAATATAAGGATGTGGCACGAAAAATTGAAAAGCTCCACATTCTGTTTGAAAATGCCGGAGTTGTCAAAGGCGACAAGATTGCCCTTTGTGGCCGTAATAGTGCTAACTGGGCTACAGCTTTTTTGGCAGTATTGAGTTATGGTGCTGTAGCCGTTCCCATTCTGCATGAATTCAAGGCACAGCAAGTTCATGATATTGTCAATCATTCTGAATCGAAAATTCTTTTTGTCGGTGATATGGTTTGGCCTGAACTTAATGCCGACGAAATGCCCAATTTGGAAGGTATCATCAACATTCCTGATTATTCGGTGCTTATTTCACGTTCCGACCTGCTCACCGAAGCGCGCGAACGCTTGAACGAGTTCTTCGGACGCAAGTATCCCAAATACTTCAGAAAAGAGCATGTGAACTACGCGCATACTTCTGACCCTGAGGCTTTGGCCATGATTAACTATACGAGTGGAACGACTTCGAATTCAAAGGGAGTTATGATTCCTTATCGTGCCTTGTGGTCGAACTTCATGTTTGCAGAAGAAGTGCTGGGTAGCAAACTGAATCGAGGCGACAATGTTATTTCAATGTTGCCTTTGGCTCACATGTATGGCATGGCCTTCGAATTTATTTTCGAATTCCTCCATGGTTGCCATGTTTACTACCTCACACGTATTCCCTCGCCCAAGATTGTATTGCAGGCATTTGCCGATGTCAAGCCTTCAATCATCATCTCGGTTCCTTTGATTATCGAAAAAATCATCAAGAAGAACGTGTTGCCCCGTTTGCAGACACCGAGCATGAAGGTGCTGCTTAAACTTCCGCTGATTAGCACACGAATTTTTGAAAAAATCAAAGAACACTTAGTTGAGGCTTTCGGTGGTAATTTCTACGAAATCATCGTGGGCGGTGCAGCATTCAATAGTGAAATCGAAGATTTGCTCAAACGCATTGGATTCCCCTACACCGTAGGTTACGGTGCCACCGAATGTGCCCCCATCATCACTTACGAAGATTGGCAAAACTTCAAGCAGGGATCGTGTGGTAAGGCTACACCCCGTATGGAAGTTAAAATCAACAGTTCTGATCCGCAAAATGAAGTGGGCGAAATCTATGCGCGCGGTGCCAACGTCATGTTAGGTTACTACAAAAACGAAGAAGCTACACGTGCCACTCTCGACAGCGAAGGATGGTATCATACAGGCGACTTGGGCGTGATTGACGCTGAAGGCAACTTGTTCATTCGCGGACGAAGCAAAAACATGTTGTTGGGTGCTTCAGGACAAAACATTTATCCGGAGGAGATCGAAGATAAGCTCAACACCCTTCCTTATGTGAATGAAAGCATCGTGATTCAAAAGGGTGACAAATTGTATGCACTGATTTACCCCGACTTTGACGAAGCCAAAAAGGACGGCCTTGATGATTCCGGACTGCGAATGGCTATGGAGCAGAACCGAAAGGATTTGAATAACATGGTAGCTGCTTATGAGCGCATTGCTGGCTTCAAAATCTTCGAAGAAGAATTCGAAAAAACGCCTAAGCGCAGCATTAAGCGTTTCTTGTATGAAAACGTTGAAATTTAATTAGCTAAACACAATATTTAAAAGGCTTCGTGAGAAAATTCACGGAGCCTTTTAACTTTTTCAGCCACACCCCAAAAGCGGAGGTTAACCTTGGAATGTTTGCCAAGTTCTTTGACATCCCTTAAAAGAAGCGTACATTCTGCAAATACAAGCTATAGATTATTCATTCAAAAGCTTGAGCTGTGCTGAATATTCATCTGCTTAACCTAAAATATACCGCAAAAAGCACTATCTTTGTACTCGTCAATACTACAAGACCATATTTTATATGATATGAGATTTTCCTTCCATAAAATCTGAAGGACCGTGCGTAAATCTTTCACCCATAGTATTACTGTAAAAATGGTCAAAGCATTGAACATCACACATTATAACAGGATGTAATGCCAATAGGTACTGTACTAAAATTTGGAAATTCATCCTTTAAGAAACGCATCAAAATGACTGCTATTTACAATTCGACTACTGATAACAATGCTGAAAGCACAGCTACTGCACCGAATGTTTCAGACAGCCAAACATCCATACCATCAGATGAAAAGCGTATGGTATTACGCTCTGAAGGTTTAATTAAAAAATATGGAAAGCGTACGGTTGTCAATGGTGTTTCGTTCGATGTCAAACAAGGCGAAATCGTTGGATTGCTGGGACCAAATGGTGCTGGCAAAACCACTTCGTTCTATATGACTACCGGACTTGTTGTGCCTAACGGAGGCCGAATTTTCATCGACGATCAGGAAATTACCAAAGACCCCGTTTACAAAAGAGCTCAAAAGGGAATTGGCTATTTAGCACAGGAGGCTTCGGTTTTCCGTAAAATGAGTGTGGAGGACAACATTGCCTCGGTTCTTGAAATGACTGGTCGTTCGAAAGAATACCAACGCGAGAAACTGGAAAGTTTGATTGCCGAATTCCGTTTGCAAAAGGTTCGTAAAAACTTAGGCGACCAACTTTCGGGTGGTGAACGCCGAAGAACCGAAATCGCACGTTGTTTAGCCATTGACCCTAAGTTCATCATGCTCGACGAACCTTTTGCAGGTGTTGACCCTATTGCGGTCGAAGATATTCAATACATTGTTTGGAAACTTAAAGACCGCAATATCGGCATTCTCATTACCGACCATAATGTAGAGGAAACACTTTGTATCACTGACCGTGCCTATCTACTGTTTGAAGGTCGTATTCTTTTCCAGGGCTCTCCTGAAGAATTGGCCGAGAACCAAGTTGTTCGCGACAAATACCTGACGAACAGCTTTAAGCTCCGCAAAAAAGACTTTCAGCTCATGGGCCGCGAACGCGAAGGTTTATAAACCTCATTGGTAAGCCGCGAAAAATCGTTGCACACTGGCTACCTTACTTTAAACATGAACTGAACATAACTTCATTGAAGTTTGACGGAGTAATCAACACATTCACTCTTCCACTCTTCACTGTACCAAACTCACTATTTATATATATACACACATTATGCTGTTATCATTACTCATGTCGCTTTCTGCTTTAAATGCAGCAGATACCCTTGCAGTAAATCAAGCACAAATGGAAGGCCCCTATGCTATTCAACGACCTTATATCACTGATTCGTTGAATATGCAGCAAAAAGCTTTCGACATTCAGGAAGTGCTTAAACAAAACCAATCGCTCGTATCCAAAAGTCGATACCGCAAAGTAACAACTACCCCTATTCACAAAGGTGATGCGCTTACAATCGGAACCGACAGCTTAAGTTCATTGCGATTGCTTCATTTTAATGTCGAAACGCCTAAGTTTGTCAAAGGACGCTTTGAAATTAAAAATCTGAAGAACTACAAGTTGTATGTCGACGGCGTAGAATGCAGCGACAAGAATTTCAAATTGGCTCCCGGCCGTTCTGAAATCACCTTACAGGTTCTCACTCAAAAAAATAGCAATGACAGCCTTGACATTCAGTTGATTGGCAATGATTTAAAGGGAGTTGTGATTAACGCCACCGGTAAGCGTCCCTACACCATGGCCGATATGATTCAGGGCGAACATTACCGAAGTGTAGCCCTTTCACCTTCTGGAAAATACCTTGTCACGACGAGCTACTACATGAAGCCAAACGGACAAGCACAATATACAACCATCATACAGAACATGGTAACCGGCGAAGAATTGCTACATCGCAACGATTACCAAAGTTTGAATTGGCTGGCTGACAAAGATATTCTTTACTATACCCGTCCGAGCGGAACGGGTAAAGAACTGGTCATGTTCAATCCTGACACCCGTCAAGAACGCATTTTAGCTGATAATTTGCCTGATGGCGGCTTTACCATCGCGCCCAACGAAGAATACCTCATATTTTCAAAGGTAGAAACCGGAAAAGGCTCAAGCAACGGATTAAAGATGTTGCAGAATCCGGATGACCGTATGCCTAATTGGCGCAACAGAAGTTCGCTTTGGCGTTACGACATTAAGACCGGTGTACTTCAGCGTTTGTCGTTTGGTTCCACCAATGTATATTTGGCCGACATTTCCGACGATAGCCGCCAGTTATTACTGCAATACAGCCGTTTCGATGCGAGCAAACGCCCCTTTAACAGAACCGGTATCATCACGATGGATGCTTACACCGGAAAAATCGATACGTTACTCAATGACACGGCTTTTGTAAACAATGCAAAGTTCTCGCCCGACGCCAAACAGTTACTTCTGACAGCTTCGCCAGCTTCATTTAACGGCATCGGCTTGGAAGTTAAACCCGGACAAATGCCGAATGTTTTCGACGTACGCCTTTACCTCTACGACATTGCCAGTCGCAAGGTTACTCCCCTACTCCGAAACTTCAAGCCTTCAGTTGAAGATTTTGAATGGAACAGGGGCGACAATCAAGTGTACTTCATGGCTGCCGACGGAGTAAACCGTTCACTGTTCCGATTAAACGTGAAATCGCAAGAAGTGGTCAAATACGATTTGCCCGTTACGCTCATTCACGATTACAGTATTGCCTCGAATGGCAAGAACCCCAAAGCGGTATTCTTTGGAAATTGTGCCGAACGTGCCCGAGAAATGTTCACTTGTTCGCTGAACAAACAAAAGCCCGATGCCAAGCGAATCGGCAGCATCGACTTTGATAAGCTTTATGGTAATGTAGCCATTGGTACTTGTCACGATTGGCAATTCAAGGCAACACGCGGCGATACGATTGACGGTTTCTACATTCTTCCGCCCAACTTCGATGCTTCTAAAAAGTATCCGCTCATTGTCTATTACTATGGCGGATGCACGCCTACGCAGAAAAGTCTGGAATTTCAGTACCCGTTGCAAGTCATGGCAGGACAGGGTTATGTAATATACGTATGTAATCCCAGTGGAGCTATCGGCTACGGCCAGGAGTTTGCAGCACGCCATGTGAACACTTGGGGAAAAGAATCGGGCGACGACATTATCGAAGGCACGAAACTTTTCTGTAAAGAGCATCCCTTTGTTGATGACAAGAAAATCGGATGTATCGGTGCCTCGTATGGTGGCTTCATGACTCAATACCTTCAAACGCGCACCGACATATTTGCAGCAGCAATCTCGCATGCCGGCATTAGCAACATTGCCAGCTACTGGGGTGGCGGTTACTGGGGTTACTCGTATGGCGAATGCGCCCAATACGGAAGTTTCCCCTGGAATAATCCCGACTTGTACGTCAAGCAATCTCCCCTGTTCAATGCTGACAAAATCCATACGCCTTTGCTCCTGCTTCACGGCACGGCTGACACCAATGTTCCGACCAACGAAAGTCAGCAATTATATACGGCTCTCAAAATTTTAGGCCGTGAGGTCAGCTATGTTCAGGTTGAAGGCGAAGACCACGTGGTCGTAAACTACGACAAGCGTTTAGCATGGCAAAATGCTATTTTTGCTTGGTTTGCAAAATACTTGAAAGGCGATGATAACTGGTGGAAGACATTGAATCTCTAATCGTTGTTCGTTTATTCATCCTAATTTTAAAAATAAGGTGACAACCGCTAATCACAAACGGTTGTCACCTTTTATTATTCTATTCTATCGTCATACTGCGATAATCAATATGAACGATTCTATGGAAATTATCCAAACTTAATTGAAAGCCATTATTATTCCCATTCAATTGTTGAAGGCGGTTTTGACGAAATGTCATAACATACACGGTTCACGCCTTTCACATGGTTAATAATATCATTCGACACCTTAGCCAGGAATTCGTAAGGCAAATGAGCCCAGTCAGCAGTCATTGCATCGGTACTTGTTACCGAGCGAAGTGCTACGGCACGTTCATAGGTACGTTCATCACCCATCACGCCCACACTCTTCACAGGAAGAAGTACGACACCAGCCTGCCAAACCTTGTTATATAAGGTTGTTTGCGTTCCATCAGGCTCGGTAACCTTCCAGTTTCTCAAGCCACGGATAAAGATATCATCGGCATCTTGCAACACGCGAACCTTTTCAGGAGTGATATCACCCAAAATACGCACGGCCAAACCAGGACCGGGGAAGGGATGACGTTCAATCAAGTGTTCGGGCATACCCAATTCACGACCCACGCGACGAACTTCATCCTTGAACAACCACTGAAGTGGTTCACACAACTTCAAGTTCATCTTTTCAGGAAGACCACCTACGTTATGGTGACTCTTGATAACCTTACCGGTGATGTTCAAGCTTTCGATGCGGTCGGGATAAATTGTGCCCTGAGCCAGCCATTTTGCATCAGTAATTTTTTGAGCTTCAGCATCGAACACATCAATGAAGCCCTTACCTATGATTTTACGCTTACGTTCAGGATCGGTAACGCCTTCCAATTCAGCAAAGAATTTCTTGCTGGCATCCACACCGATAACATTCAATCCTAAGCATTCATAGTCGTGCAACACATCGCGGAACTCGTTTTTGCGCAACATACCATGATCCACAAAAATACAAGTCAGGTTATCACCGATTGCACGATTCAGCAGCACAGCAGCCACAGAGCTGTCAACGCCACCTGAAAGACCAAGGATTACACGGTCGTTGCCTAACTGAGCTTTCAATTCAGCAACGGTTGTTTCAACAAACGATGCCGAACTCCAGTTTTGCTCACTGCCGCAAATATCAACTACGAAGTTTTTCAACAAGAGTGAACCTTGCAAAGAGTGGAACACCTCAGGATGGAATTGCACACCCCACAATGATTCATTATCTGCCTGATATGCTGCAAACTTAACCTTGTCGGTTGAAGCAATACAATGGAAGCCTTCGGGTATAGCAGTAATGGTGTCGCCATGACTCATCCACACCTGAGAGTTTTCTTCAAAACCCTTCAGCAATGGATTTTCATGGTCAAAATAGCCTAAATTGGCACGTCCATATTCGCGACTTTCGGCCGGTTCCACTTTACCACCATACACATGCGACATGTATTGTGCACCATAGCAAATACCCAGGATAGGATACTTACCGCGAATTTCAGACAAATCTACCTTAAACGCCTCAGGATCGTAAACGCTGTAAGGTGAACCTGAAAGGATTACACCTATCACCGAAGGATCGTCGTGAGGAAATTTGTTGTAAGGCAGAATCTCACAGAATGTATCAAGTTCGCGCACACGCCGTCCAATCAACTGCGTTGTTTGTGAACCGAAATCGAGAATAATTATTTTCTGTTGCATACAAAAAAATGATTGTTTCATCAGCAAATATACACAAAAAGGATGATAGCACGCTAATATATGGCTTAAAATATTGCCTTAAACTCGCATTAAATGTTCAGATTCAGATGAATAAACTGCATCTATCGGTCAACACAGCCACTTTACTGCATCAACTCACCTCATCCATGACGCACAACACCCTGTCAGCATTCCGCATAAGCATCCCTTTTCATATACTGTTTTCTTGTAAAAAAACAATTATAGGTTATTCGCAAAATCCTTAATGATTTGCAGCAATTCGGAACCATAACGCTCAAAACCTTTTTCGCCGAAATAAGGAATATTCAGAAGCTCTTCTTTGGTTTGGGGCATCATGTTTGCCATGCCTATGATGGCATTGGTTTGCAAAATAGTGTAAGCCGGCTTTTCCAGTTCCTTGCTTTTTTCGTATCGCCAATTATGCAACACGGCATAGAGTTTCGGATTCTTTACTTCAGATGGAAGTTTTGTTTTGGCGTGACTACTGCCATCAGCCGCGGTTTTGTCTTTCGTTGCTTTAGCACCCTCTGCACTCTTCTTATCTTTTTGCATAAGAACTCTGGCTCTGGCTTTCAGATAATCCTTGAGATGGATTCCATTAGCATGCACCCATTTAAGCAAAGAAATATGTTCGGTCAATGTTTCAATCAAATCCGCTCCGATGGTGTCCAAGCGTTTCTTCACTTCCTTGTTGTCAACATCGACATCAGAACTGTCGCTCACAAACTGAAGCACCTGGTTCAATTTTTCCTTAAAGTAAAATGCGCCTTTGCTGATACGCTCCTGCAAAACGTCATCTTCAATACTGCCCTTTGCCAGCTTCAACAAATACTGATATTGCGCATGAAATTTACTCGAAACGCTCATCACCGCCAAATCGAACTCACGCAAATTGCTTTCTATCGAAGCTGCAGTCTGCGGGTAAATGCGATACAAATGTTCTTCGAACAGGCGATGCAGTTGGGAAAAACCTATGCGTTCTTTTTCGAAAGTAAACAGTTCTTCAACCAGGCGCAAATGATAGTCCATCCGCATCAAAGCTAATTGTTCAGAAGTGATTTGCATGTCGTGTACCTTTTGGTAAAAGCTACGCACCACTTCGTCCACAATGATTGCCCCTTCAGTCAGTTGCGAAGTCAACACAATACCTTGCAGCGTACGACAACGGCTCAAAGCCACATAAGTTTGTCCATGTGTAAATGCTTTTGCGGCATCAATTACCACGTGGTCGAACGTCAAGCCCTGGCTTTTATGTATGGTAATGGCCCAAGCTAATTTGATGGGGAACTGCTTAAACGTACCCTCAACGATTTCGCGAATTTCTCCATCCTTTTCATCAATTCCGTAGCGCGAGTTGTTCCATGCTTCTTCAATCACAGTGATTATGCGTCCGTCATCCACTGTTTTTACTTTAAAATTCTGTTCGTTGGCCTCAACCACCTTGGCTATGGTTCCGTTGTAGTAACGTTTTTGCGCATCGTTCTTCACAAACATCACCTGAGCACCCACCTTGAGCACCAAATCTTTTTCAGTCGGAAATGACAGTTCGGGAAACTTACCTTTGATTTGCGCACAGTATGTATAGGCTTTAGCATCAATCTGTTCGAGCTTGGAATCGTTAATGCGTTGTGCCTGCCAGTTGTGCGTCACAAGCTGAATACCCCAATCCGAATTGTTCACATCAAAGTTCTCTACATAGCGTTCATTCAGCATTTGCAGCGTACCGTTTGTAACTTTACCTTCGCGCAAATCGTTCAGCAAACTCAAGAACTGAGGGTCGCTTTGGCGATATACCTGCTCCAACTCAACGCACAGCATTTCAGCCTTTTCAAAAACCTGCGCACTGAAAAAATACGGAGTAGCATAGTATTGGCTCAACATTGCCCACTCTTCGTCCTTAACTACAGGAGAAAGCTGATGCAAATCGCCGATAAACAATACTTGCAGACCACCAAATGGGCGGCTATCTCTTCGGATGCGTCGCAATTCCGAATCAACCGCATCGAGCATATCAGCCCTCACCATACTGATTTCGTCAATCACAAGCAAATCAAGGCTGCGAATCAGCTTTTGCTTTTGCTTGTTGATGCCATACCGTTTTTCAGTATTCGGCACCCCGGGCAAATACGGCGAAAAAGGAAGTTGAAAAAACGAATGCAGCGTAACGCCCTCAGCATTGATGGCAGCAATGCCCGTCGGGGCAAGCACAACCATACGCTTGGGCAATTCACGCCGAAGCCGACGCAGGAAAGTAGTTTTTCCTGTGCCGGCTTTACCTGTCAGAAACAAATTTCGATTTGTAGTTTCAATTATATCTCTTGCTAAATCTGCCTGCTGGTTTATTTCAGTCATCTGTAATATTATATACTATTAAAATCATTCATCAAACAGCACAGCGATTCAACGCTTCTTGGTCATTTGATGAAACATACGTCGGCCAAATACCCGATCGGCCGCCATGGCCTTGACCAATTTACGTGCACCCACAATACTGCGCAAGCGCTTCATGTAGTCTTTTTCGATACGCATGGATTTTGTTTCAAGCTTTTCGATCAGTTCCAACACCCGTTCGCAATCCTTCTCATTTTTATCCGATTCCGAAGCACTGCGCAACGTACGGTTTTTCTGACGTTCCAATGCCCGCTGCTTATCCTTCATTTCAAAGAATATGGGAAAGAAGTTCTTAGCTTCCTCCTGTGTAAATTCAGCCTTGCGAGTGATGTGTACAGACAAGTCGCGTTTAAACTGTTCCGGATTAAAGCGATGCGGCCTTTTTCTCCCTTTTTCGGGATGGTGCAGCTTACCATTTTCCATGCAGTCAGCCGATTCGGTCTCAGGGGTCAATCCCGTCTGATTATGCTGAATGGCAGCCTCAGCAGACACCGCCGGACAAAGTAAAAGCAACAGCATCAAAGGCAAAAAGCCCGCCAATTTACGTTTTAAGTTAAAAATCAACTGCATAATTTTCAATATTATCGGCATCAGCCATCATTAGGTAATCAAAAGCCTGCTCCTCGTTCATTTTTTCGCGATAGGCTGCATTTGCGCCGAGTGTATGGTTGGCATCATCATTTCCCGACAACGGCAATAATTGCGAAAACAGCAGAAGGAGTCCTGCCACACAAGCCACGCCCAATTTCGGAATCCAGCGTACAATGCGCAATTCGGGAGTTACATTGATATGTAAGGGAGGCATAACAGCCATACGCGCCATGAACTGATCGTGAAATTGCGAGAAATACCCCTCAGGCACTTTAAACGGATTATGCGCTGGTGATTTATTAACATCAAAGGTTTTCATAATTGCAAAATTAGGAGTTACACTTCTTATTAAGATAGATAGGCAAAAGGGTCAATAGTTTAATCTGCATCGTGAAAAAATTGTTCGATTTTCTTCACGGCCAAATGATAGGAAGCTTTCAACGCACCAACACTGGTTTCAAGCAACTCACTCATTTCTTCGTACTTCATTTCATCAAAGTACTTCAGGTTAAACACCACCCTTTGCTTATCGGGCAAAGTGGCTATGGCTTTTTGCAAAAGCAGTTCGGTTTCGTCGCCATCAAAATAAGGGTCGGCCTCGAGCGTTCGTACCGTTTCCGTTTCTGAATTATCAAGGCTCTCATTATTTTTTTGCTTTTGCAGAAAAGCCAAACTTTCATTCAGTGCAATACGGTAGAGCCAGGTAGATAGCTGACAATCGCCTCGAAACAGGTCGATAGCCTGCCATGCTTTCATAAAAGTGTTTTGCAACACATCATCAGCATCCTCATGATACTGCACAATGCGGCGAATCTGAGTGTAAAGCTGTGGACTCAGTTCACGAACCATTTCCCCGAAAGCCTCTGTCCGAGTGCTCGGGTTGCGCAATAATTCCAAGTTGTAATGTGATGCAGACATAAAAATGAATAAACTGCTACTAAGGCTTATGCCCGAAATCTTCTGATACAAAAAAGAATGAAAAAGCAAAATTACACCTTAAATATAAGGTAACATCTACATGTAAATTTTGCTTTTTCATTCGTCGGCAAATTCCTTGCTTTAACGCATCGGCAAACTGCCATATTCAGTTGCGGTTATGAAAGTGAAATCTTGCGGGTCAGTTTACCGATTCTGACAATGTAGCAACCCTTGTTAAGGTTAAGTGTCACGGTTTTATCATTGCTTTCAATACTTTGAAGTATCACACGCTTACCCGTCACGTCATACACCTCCAATGCACTTCCCTGTGCATTTTGAATGTGCAGCACATTGCCACGCACCGTCAAAGAAGGCTCTGCCAAAAGCGATGAACCATACGCTGCATATTCGGCATTACTTTCCATAAAGCCCCATCCGGGTTCTGCTTCTGCCATGGCTGCCCCGGGCAAAGCCATGCTGCATATTATTACAAATAGTCGTAGTATCTGTTGTTTCATAAGCAATTATATATATAATGTATGGAGGTCTGTTTGCTGAAACCTTGCTTCAGCGATGCGTTCACTGACGCTTCGGAATGAGTGACAAACAGGATATACCTCACTGGTAAAAGTTATCTGTCTGCAAATATATGGGTTATCTTTTAAATGTGCAATTTATTCATCTATTTTTTGCACTCTTTACCCACCAACATTTACACAGCGGCACACTTTGAAAAATGCCACTCAAGCGTAGCACAAGGGCAAGGCAAGCGACAAGATGCATAGCCACGGCCATTACGTATCAGTGCGGGTGGTGCGTAATTGTTAAAAACGCATTTGCTTACATAGTGAATTTATATGAAATTATGTCCCGAAAACAGCTCTCGTTTCTCCTCGGTTTTAACCTTGCAACGGCCTATCGTAAAGATTTGCTCCGAACTTGTTGAAATTAGTTCCGAGCTTGTTGAAATTAGTTCCGAGCTTGTTTCATTTTTCTCCGACCTAGTTTCAACAAATTCAGAACTACTGATAATCAGCGTTTTCAGAAAAACACTAAAAGCGGTTTCCCGAACAGTTATTTCGCGCAGAAATCAAAAAAGCGCAGCACTTTATGGTTTACTTTTATTAAGCTTTCTGTTAAATTCGCCATACACCATCCTCTGTCCTGATTACTGATGGCTTCGGTGCTGTTGTGGCGAGTCAAAAGTAAAGAATGCCACATCAGCGAATGAAGGAAATCTACAATTTATGCTTTCATTTTTTTGCGCCGTATCATTTTATTCGTATATTTGCTCGTGAATAACGCTAAGGGGTGTACGCCTATTTGGGTGTGCTGAGATTATACCCTCCGAACCTGCACCGGATCATGCCGGCGAAGGGAAGCCTTTCATTTTATGAGCAATTACATTGTGTCTGATTTTAACACAATGGCTGTGAGTACACGACATCCAATTCTTATTATTAAAGTTGACGCTGAATTTTATGGATACATTCAGTTTCGTTTTCTTTCGGATGGAATCAGCCCATTTTCACTATATACCCTTCCCGGATATGTTTCCCCGCTCATACCAACTTTACAAGACACTCCGGCGTTTTAAAACATCAACTCCATTTGATATAATATGATACCAGTTCAATTCATCACCCACACCATCCCGACTATTGGCTACGAAGAGTCGGCCATGCTTGCCTTACAGGGCGGATGTCGCTGGATACAACTGCGCATGAAAAATGCTACCGACGAAGAGGTGGAACCTATTGCCTTGCGTTTGCTGAAGGCTTGCCACGATGTTGGAGCAACATTCATATTGGACGACCGGGTGGAACTTTGCCAGAAAATAAAAGCCGACGGTGTGCATTTAGGGAAAAACGATATGCCTGTCGATAAAGCGCGCGAACTGTTAGGACATGAATTCATCATCGGTGGAACTGCCAACACGTTCGAAGATATATGCCGGCTCAAACGGCAAAGTGCCGACTACATTGGCTGTGGACCATTCAGATATACCGAAACTAAAGAAAAACTTTCGCCCATTTTAGGACTGGAAGGATACGAAAACATTGTAAAACAAATTTCAGAGAAAGGCATACGCATTCCCATTTGTGCCATCGGGGGCATTACCATCGACGATGTAATGCCAATTCTCGACACGGGCATCCAGGGCATTGCGGTGAGCGGTGCCGTGTTGCGGGCCGACAACCCCGTCGACATGATGCAACGCTTCCTTTCGGCTGATGAACAATAAAAAACATTTCTCTCATGAACGAAACAATGAAGATACACTACCCCGGTAGCCAAAAACACTATATACCGGGAAAGCTTTTCCCCTTCTTAAAGGTGGGCATGCGTCAAGTTAATCTGACACCGACCGTTACCAAGGATGCTGAAGGAAACAAGCATTTTCTCCCCAACGACCCGGTGCTCGTTTATGACACCAGCGGACCCTACTCTGACCCTGACTACGAAGTAAACTTGAAAGAAGGTCTGCCCCGCCTGCGCGAATCGTGGATTCTTGAACGCGGAGGCGTAGAACAACTGAGTGAATTTACCTCAGAGTACTGCCGCGAAC
>FR901787.1:0-15782 GCA_000437675.1 Prevotella sp. CAG:891 | reverse complement strand
CAACCATAACCACCTCCCTCTGCGTGCATTGCCCGGAAAGGGTATCACACAAATGGCTTTGGCCAAACAGGGCATCATTACTCCCGAAATGGAATATGTGGCTATTCGTGAAAACATGGATTGCCAGGCCTTGGGCATCGAAAGCCACATTACACCCGAATTTGTGCGCGATGAAGTGGCTGCCGGACGCGCTGTTATTCCGGCAAACATCAACCACCCCGAGGCTGAACCTATGATTATCGGTAGAAACTTCCTGGTTAAAATCAACACGAACTTGGGTAATTCGGCCACAACCTCGTCGATCGACGAAGAGGTGGAAAAGGCTGTTTGGAGCTGCAAATGGGGAGGCGACACAATCATGGACCTTTCAACCGGTGATCACATTCACGAAACGCGTGAATGGATTGTGCGCAACAGCCCCGTTCCGGTTGGTACGGTACCTATGTACCAAGCCATGGAAAAGGTGAAAGGCGTTGCCAAAAACCTTACTTGGGAACTGTATCGCGACACGCTCATCGAACAGTGCGAACAAGGTGTTGACTACTTTACGATTCACTGCGGTATTCGCCGTAAGAACATCCATCTGTCGCAAGGCCGAATGACCGGTATGGTGAGCCGCGGCGGCAGCATCATCTCGGAATGGTGCTTACAAAACGACAAGGAAAGTTTCCTTTACGAACACTTTGACGATATTTGTGACATTTGCGCCCAATACGACGTAGCCATTTCATTGGGCGACGGCTTGCGTCCCGGCTCTATCTACGATGCCAACGACCGTGCGCAGTTTGCCGAACTCGACACGATGGGTGAACTCGTGACACGTGCCTGGGCCAAGAACGTACAGGCATTTATTGAGGGTCCCGGCCACGTGCCCATGCACAAAATTCCTGAAAACATGCAACGTCAGATTGAAAAGTGCCACGAGGCTCCTTTCTACACCCTGGGTCCGCTCGTTACCGACATTGCTCCGGGTTACGACCACATCACCTCGGCCATCGGTGCTTCAATCATTGGTGCATTGGGCACTGCCATGCTTTGCTATGTTACCCCCAAGGAACATTTGGCCCTGCCGAACCGCGACGATGTGAGAACCGGTGTGGTTACTTACAAGATTGCGGCTCACGCTGCCGACCTTGCCAAGGGACATCCCGGTGCGCAGGTTCGCGACAATGCCTTATCGAAAGCGCGCTACGAATTCAGATGGAAAGATCAGTTTAACTTGAGTCTTGACCCGGATTTGGCTACTAAATACTACAAGGATGCGCATTTTGAAAATGGTGAATTCTGCACCATGTGTGGCCCGAACTTCTGCGCCATGCGCATTTCTCGCAGATTGAAGGATTGCGATGCTGTGAACGAAAACGACGCGCTGTAAGAGTATTCGAATGTAAAAATAATTTTTGAACATCTACTTAAAATAAGCGGTTTGCTATGGCGGACAAATTCGTCCGGTTACATAGCAAACCGCTTATGCTTTGTTTCATCGTCGGTATTCAATGATTGGGTGGTCTGAAAATTATGGACAACAAAAAACTCCGAAGAACTTTATGAAAAATTCTTCGGAGTTATATGAGGTTAACCAGCCCATGAATGGCAACCGGCTAACTCTTTATTTACTTGAGGTTCATTCTGGTTACAGTGCACAAACCGTTTTAAGCACTTTCCTTCAAACAGAATTACTGAACCGTAACTTTCAAATTCTTCACAGCGCTCTTGAACTGTCCGGCCTGTGCCAAGGGGAATACCAAGGTACGCTGATAATTGATTTTTTCAGTAGGCTGATAAACAATAGGTTCGTAGGGTGAAGCTCCTTCCACCTGATAATGAGCACGATCCTGATCGCGAACCACATAAAGCGGTTTGGGATCAAGCTGCTCTTTCACCTTTCCATCAACCAACAGACGCGTCATGCGGTTGTTGCCTTCGATGGTCAGCGTAACGGTTTTACCAGGTTCTACACGGTAGTTGAAAGTGTTGAGGTAACCTTCGCGTTCAAATCCCAACTTGCCTTCTTTGGGGTCGGCCAAGTAGAATGTTGCATTCTTTGATTTGAAGAGTACGGTACCCTTGTCTTCCTGCTTGCCATCGAGCGTAAAGCTAACAGCGTAGTCATAACCAATTTCCTCAGCACCCAGCTTGCTGTTCGGAGCTACAGCGGCTTGCTGAAGTACTACACTACCCTTTTCGCCCAAACGGCCTAATTCGTTCACACCGGGAGCTTCGCTCAACTTTTGGCGTTTTTCGTTGAACTCGGCATAAGGAAGTTGCGTTTTCTTACCGGTCCAGCACTTTACAGCTAAGGTTTGCAATGCAGGATAAACGCGATGGTGCACGTCCTTGGTCGTAATGCCATTACCTACGTGGTCGTTCCATACAGCGAACATACCGCCTTCAATTGCGGGGTCGTTTTCTTCGAAAGTCTGATTGCCGATGACTGCCGGTGTCCATGAGTTATAGAGGTACTCACAGTTCAGGTAGTCGTAATAGTAGCCGGCAGCGGGAACCAAATAAACCAATCCGTCGGGAATGCTTACGAGTTTGTATCCCTGTTCCTTCATGTCCTTCGGATTAGCGTAGCCGTTGAACCAGCAGTTCATAACCACATTCTCGCTCTTTACCGGCGTTTCGCCTTTGGCA
Source organism: Prevotella sp. CAG:891 (assembly GCA_000437675.1). GTDB lineage: Bacteria > Bacteroidota > Bacteroidia > Bacteroidales > Bacteroidaceae > Alloprevotella. Next base: position 13,145 of record FR901787.1, on the reverse strand, counting down.
TGGGTAAGGGCGCCCCAAACCATAGCCTGCTTGCCGAACTTCTCGACGTACTTGATATAGTGGTCGGTGAATTCACGGAATTTCTCAACTACCTCTTTTTTGGCATTTGAGTATTCATCGGTACCGATGTGTACGCGCTTGCCACGGAACACGGGTTCTTTGCCGCTCAGATATTCTGCGAACAAACCGTCAACAAACTTGTAGGTTTCGGGGTTGAACAAATCTAAGTGGTCCATGCCGTATTCTTTGCTTCCGATTTCGGGCTTATACTGAGTGAAAGCCAACGAGTGGGCCGGAACGTCGATTTCGGGGATGATTTCAACGTAGTTCTGTTCGCCCAATTTTTGCAGGTCGATAAACTCCTGTTTGGTGTACGAACCGTCCTTGGCCGTCAGACCGGGATAGGTGTCGCATTCAAGGCGGAAAGCGGCCTGGGTTTTGTTCCAGTCGTTGCCGAAGAACTGACGGAAACCATTGTCGTTCAAATGCACCTGAAGGGCATTCATCTTATAGTAGGCCATAACCTTGGTGAGGTTACGCAAATAATCGATGCTGAAGAACTTACGTCCGCAGTCAATCATGAAACCGCGCAATTTATACTCGGGCTTGTCGGTTGTAACACCACGCGGCAACTCGCGCTGTGCATTCTGCTCTGACATCTGCAACAGCGTACGGGTGGCCCAGAATGCGCCTTGTGCCGTAGGAGATACTACATTGACGGTTTCGCCGATTTCAAGCTTGTAACCTTCTGCTCCCAGTTCCTTGTTGGCCAGAGTCAATACGATGTCGCCGGCTTTTGCTTTTCCTTTTTTAATGGTCAGTTCTTTACCGAACATTTCTTTGTAGTCGGCAGCTAAAGCTTGCGCAACGGCATTAAGTTTTGAGCTTTTAACAACGATGTTACCAGAAAGTTGGGTCATACCTTCTGCACCTTTCCACTCTTTGAGTTCGGGAACGATGAAGGGTTTCGGATTGATTTCAGCCCATAACGTACCGGCTGAAAGCATACAGGCTGCAGCAAGAACTATCAGCTTGCGCGTTGAAAAGAGATGCTTCATGCTTTTCAATAAGTTATTAGAATGTTTGAATTATATGCAGATGTCTGATTAAGTATCGAATGGACATTGTGCAACGTTTTCACAGTGCTACGTATATACACCGGAGTGTACGCACGCCCTATACACGCATAGGGTAACGCAAAGATAAATCAAAAATACGAAACTACAACATTTTTAAATTCAATAAGTAGGTTTTTCAAATCTATTCATACCTATAAAGCGCACTTCGGCGCGGTAGTTGGTTACATTTAGTTCATTATCAACTAAAAACTACCGCACCGAAGTGCGCTTATATCATAGCTATAAATAGGATGTGTGGAACAGCAGACTCATCTGCTATTTTTCCTTGGCTTTCAGGAAGGGAATGTAGTACATCTGCTGCTTGATTTGCTTTTGGCGCTTGCGCATATATTTCGAAGGACGAAGCGAACTGAAACGTATGGGGTTAGGCAGGGTTGCCGCAATCAGGGCACAATCGGAACGTCGCAGTTGGCCTGGTTTGCACCCGAAATGATATTGTGCCACAGCATGAGCGCCATAAATATTGGGCCCCATCTCAATGCTGTTCAGATACACTTCGATGATTCGTTCCTTTGACCACAGTAACTCAATGAGTACGGTGAAATATACTTCGAAGCCTTTGCGTACCCATGAGGACTTGGGCCATAGGAATACATTTTTAGCTGTTTGCTGGGAAATGGTACTGCCCCCGCGCATGCGTTCGCCTTCCATGCGTTCGCGCACTGCATCTTGAATGGCATCGAAATCAAAGCCGTGATGTGAAAGAAAATTTTGGTCTTCTGAGGCTATTACGGCTACCGGCAAATAAGGAGATATGCTGTCAATAGGCACCCATTTGTGATGAATGGCAACGGGCTTGTTTTTACTGTAATTCTGTGCACAACGTATGAACATCAAAGGGGTGTAATGCACAGGGAAGAATTTGTAGTAAAGAACTGCGAGCAAAGTGGACGAGAAAAAAAATACGAATAACCACTTTAGTACCTTTTGAATAATACGCACTGGTAAATAATTTTAATAGATAAAATGTTACAACAGAGAGTAAGACAGGCCTTCCTGTCTTGAACCCCATGCACACACTGCTGTTCCCTGCGAAGATGCTACTATTCCCTTAAAAAGAACAACGCCCGTTATTCTGCTTACAGAGAATAACGAACGTGGTTCAAATATCTTACCGTTCTTCGTGATTAAAAGGGAAGATCATCAGCGGTACCTTCTGCTTCGAACGAAGAAGCGGCGGGAGCTGCCGTGGGGGCAGGTGCTACTGCAGGAGCGGGAGCAGAGGCAACGGGGGCTGCAGGTGCGCCGGCATCGACTACACCACGCTGTACGCGCCATACCGTGATATCGTTGTACCAACGACCCTGATATTCATGAGCATCAATGTCGAATGATACCGTTACTTCTTCGTTTACTTTGAGGTCGAAGTCGCGCAGTCTGTCTTCACCGAACACTCTGAACACACAATGTTTGGGGTACTGTTCATGAGTTTCAATGACGAACTCTTGCGATTTCCATGTATTGCCTGTACGTTGAGAAACGCCGCCTCTTGGCTCGAGTGCGGCAATAATCTTGCCTGATAATTCCATTGCAAATATTGTTGTTGTAGTAAATTATACGCGAAAGTACAACTTTCTTTTTTATTGCCACACATTTTACGTTGTAAAGTTCAACTTCTCACAAAAAAAGAGTACTTTTGCTTGCGCGAACTCAGCCAATGCTCCACCATAATGCGCAGGGAATCCTTGTTTACGGCATTTTTGTAGGTTGAACGCAATGACTTTGTATCGCAAAAGTTGTACATGAGGCCCTGTGCCTTCGCTGTTTCGGGTTTTACAGGAACTTGTTTGCCGGACATCTTTGCATGTACTGCTTCGCTATTTTTTACATTTAGGAACCACAAAAACATTTCATGTCATGTATTTTGTACTTTCAAGCAACATCTTATCAACGCATATCAACACCATTGGCCGTGTAATTGTTCAGAAAAATAATCTGCGTATTCTCGACTGCTTCTTGTTCGACATCAAGGATAATGTGCTTACAATTACGGCGTCGGATAATGACACTACGTTCGTTACGCACTTGGCACTGAATGAATGCGACGGTGATATGTGCTTTGCTGTAAATGCCAAAATTTTACAGGATGCCATTAAGGAAATTTCTGACCAGCCGCTTCGATTTGAATTTGACGCTAACAGCTTTGAGCTGATTGTCAGATACCAGAATGGCCAATACAAACTCATGGCTCAGGATGCTTCGGAGTATCCTACGCTGAAAGAAACAGAAGGTACGCAAATTTCGCTGACTATGCATGCGCCTACTCTATTTACGAGCATCAGCCGTGCTTTGGTTTCGGCTGCCAAAGAGAATCTGCGTCCGCAACTCAACGCTATCTGCTTTGATGTAAGAAAAGAATCGCTGAACATTGTTGCTTGCGATGGTAATCAGCTTTCACGAACTAAAATTCAACAAAGTTCGGACATGCAGGGGGTATTTTTGCTGAGTATGCGTCCGGCTACCTTGCTCAAAAACATGCTGACTAAGGAACAAGAGAATGTCAACCTTAACTTGAGCGAACGAAGTGCAGTTATCGAAACTGAAAACTTTAAGATGGTTTGCCGCCTGCTGGAAGGTAAGTACCCGAACTATGAGAGCATCATTCCTACGAAGAACCATAATGTGCTCACGATTAACCGTATGGCTTTAGTTAGTGCTTTGCGCCGTATCATGATTTTTGCGAATCCGAATGCGGTATTGGTTACGTTCAGACTTTCAAACAGCACACTCAATATTTCGAGCCAGGATGTTGACTTTGGTAAATCGGCTGAAGAGAATATGCTCTGTGACTATACCGGCATACCTATGAACATTGCATTCAAGGGTTCCATTATGCTGGATCTGCTCCAAAACTTAGATTCTGAGGAAGTTGTGATTAAACTTGCATCCCCCACCAGCCCTGGTTTGATTGAACCTGCTGAACAGAAAGAAAACGAGGAGGTTCTGCTGCTTACTGCACCTGCACTTGTATTTTAATTGTCAACATTCCTGATTAAAATCTGAAAACCAATCATGCAACTTCAATTATCGCGCCCTATCATTTGCTTTGATATTGAGGCTACGGGGCTTAATATTGCTTCAGACCGTATCGTTGAACTATGCTATATCAAGGTTTATCCGGACGGTAAACAGGACGTTCATACGCTCCGTTTTAATCCGGGTATTCATATCAGCAGCGAAGCTACTGCTGTAAACGGTATTACCGATGCTGACGTGGCAGACTGCCCGATGTTCAAAGAAAAGGCTCAAGAATTGGCTGACATTTTCAGCGGATGCGATTTAGCCGGATTTAATTCGAACTATTTTGACATTCCATTATTGGTTGAAGAATTTATTCGCTCTGGTGTAAATTATGACCTCAGCGAAGTTCGCTTTGTAGATGTACAGGGCATCTTCCATAAAATGGAAAAACGCGATTTGACGGCTGCTTACAAGTTTTATTGCGACAAGGACTTGAAGGATGCACACACGGCCGAAGCGGATACTCGCGCTACGCTCGAAGTGCTCGAAGCACAGCTCGACCGTTATGCCGATACGCTGCAAAACAATGTTGATTTCCTCGCTGAATTTTCACGCAGAAATAAAAACGTAGACCTTGCGGGACGCATTGTCTATAATGACCAGGGTGTGGAAACCATCAACTTTGGTAAATATCGCGGTAAAAGCGTTTGTGATGTGTTGCGCCGGGATCCGGGGTATTTTTCGTGGGTTATGCAAGGTGACTTTACGCAAAATACGAAACAAACTTTCATGCGCTTAAAATTACGTTACGGCATTTAATGACTTGTCGTTTGGACAACAACCACTTAAATACAGCATAATCAATGAATTCATTGAAAGGAAAACATTTCGTAGTAGGAATTACAGGAAGCATCGCTGCTTACAAAACTTGCTCGCTCATTCGCCTGCTGATTAAAGCCGGAGCCGAAGTGCAAGTGGTAATCACACCGGCTGGAAAGGAATTCATTACACCTATCACTCTTTCGGCACTGACTTCGAAACCTGTGATTTCGGAATTCTTCTCACAACGCGATGGGTCGTGGCATAGCCATGTTGATTTAGGCTTATGGGCAGACGCTATGATTATTGCACCGGCTACAGCCTCGACCATTGGAAAAATGGCGCATGGCATTGCCGACAACATGCTGATTACTACCTACCTGTCGATGAAAGCGCCTGTATTTGTGGCCCCTGCAATGGACCTCGATATGTATCGCCACCCTTCTACGGTCAAGAACTTAAATGTGTTGCGCACTTACGGCAATCACATTATTGAAGCGGCAGATGGCGAACTGGCCAGCCACTTGGTTGGAAAAGGACGTATGGAAGAGCCTGAAAAGATATTCGAGGTATTGTCTGCTTTCTTCAATGGTAAACAATCTGAGCAGCTTGCTTGCAATAACGACTTGGCGGGTAAGCGCATTCTGATTACAGCTGGCCCTACACATGAAAAGTTAGATGCTGTTCGCTTTATCGGTAACTACTCTACCGGTAAAATGGGCTTTGCCTTGGCCGAATCGTGTGCCAACCGAGGGGCTGAGGTTGAACTTATTGCAGGTCCTGTGGAATTGACGGTTGACCATCCGCGCATTCATCGTACGGATGTTGTCTGTGCTCAGGAAATGTTTGAAGCTGCCACATCATTGTTTCCTTCAGTAGACGCTGGAATTCTTTGCGCTGCAGTTGCTGATTTCACTCCTATTAAAAAGGCTGACCACAAAATCAAACGTGAAGGAAGCGGTAACTTGCACCTGGAGCTTCAACCTACGCAAGACATTGCTGCAACCTTAGGGAAACTGAAAACGGCTAAACAACATTTAGTGGGATTTGCGCTCGAAACCGACAATGAGCAACACAATGCCTGCGACAAATTGCGCAGAAAGAACCTGGACTTTATTGTGCTGAATTCTTTAAACGACAAGGGAGCCGGCTTTGCTTACGATACGAACAAAGTTACTATATTGACTGCCCAAGGTAAAACGACGGAGTATCCCATTAAAAGCAAAAAACTGGTAGCTGACGATATTGTTGAAGAATTGGTTAGCCTGTTCAAACAGTAACCTCGCTTTCACTTTCTTTCGATTTACATTCTGATGATTGCCTATGTTTAATAAATTTCTGACTTTTATTATCGTGTGCTTGCCTTTTCTGAACATAAAGGCGCAGGAATTGGATGCTCGCGTCACCATCAACCATCAGCAAGTACAAGGAACGAGTACCTCGGTGTTCGAAACTTTAAAAACAACTCTTGAGGAATTTTTAAACGATAGGCATTGGACTGATTTGCAGTTTAAAAAGAACGAACGCATTCAGTGCAATTTCAGCATTACGATAAAAAAATACTCGCCTGCTGAAAATTATTTCGAAGGTACACTCAACTTGCAGGCTAATCGCCCTGTTTATGGCTCGAACTACACGACTACGACCTTTGCCTTCAATGAGCCCAACTTCAACTTTCACTATCAGGAATACGATCAGATTGAATTCCGCAGTGATGTGATTGACAATAACCTGACGGCTTTACTTGCTTACTATGTTTACCTGATTATTGGCATAGACATGGATGCCATGTCGCCTTTAGGTGGAACATCTTACCTGCAAACCGCTCAAACCATTGTCAATAATGCGCAAAGTTTGAACTACAAAGGTTGGAAGGCTTTTGAAGACAGCAAAAACAGACATGCCATCATTACAGATATGCTTGATGGGGGTATGGAACCCTTCAGAAATATGCAATATGCTTACTACCGCGAGGGGTTGGATGTTATGAGTGAAAATGTGGAACGTGGACGCGCTGGAATTACAAAGGCCATGGGTTTGCTCAAACAGGCTAACAGTAATAAATCAATGAGTCTGCTTCCGCAAATTTTTACGGAATACAAACGCGATGAACTTCTTTCCATCTACAAAGGACATGGAAATGCTAAAGAGAAGGAAGAAATCGTCGAGACGCTTTCGCGCATCAACGCTTCGCAAAATTCCTACTGGAGACAAATGGTGCAATAAGCTATAATTTGTCATTTCGCATTGCTCTCTAAAGAAAAAATAAGTAAGAGGAATTCAACCCTTAAGTTACTCCGGGCCTTCGGATTTATTTGTCCAATGGTCTGAACCTATTACATTCTACAAACGGGGGTATCACGTATGATAAACCGCATACCACACCCGTTCCTAATCTAAATTGTGCTTCTGCCATGCTGCAACACCTAACTATATCGCATTATGCTCTCATTGAACATTTAGATATCGACTGGCATAATGACTTTTCTGTTATAACAGGCGAAACCGGTGCGGGAAAAAGTATTATATTAGGTGCTTTAAACCTGCTTCTGGGTGGACGCGCTGACTCTAAGGCCATACAAGCCGGACATAAAAAGTGCATGATTGAGGCCATATTCAATATTGAACGCCTCAATTTAGAGGCGTTTTTTACGGCCAACGACATCGACTATGATGCAACTGAATGTATTATACGCCGCGAAGTGATGCAAAATGGTAAAAGTAGAGCTTTTATCAATGACATGCCTGTTCCTGCTGCTTGCTTAAAGGAGATTGGCACAGCACTCATCGACATTCATTCGCAACATCAAAACTTACTCATCAGAAACGAATTGTTTCTGATTGATACGCTTGATTTAATGGCGAACAAGCCCGATGTAGTTGGTAATTACAAGCGATTGCATAAACTCTACGTTGAAGCTAAAAACACGCTTAAAGAATTGATTCTGCAAGCAGAACGAGGAAAAGCGGAAAAGGACTATCTGGAGTTTCAACTGACGCAAATTGATGAGGCACAACTCTCACCCGACGAACAAGAGCAACTGGAACAAGAACAGTTACTCCTGACGCATGCAGAAGATATCAAAGAAGCACTGTATGCAGCATCGTCGGTACTGAATGCTGACGAAAACTCTGTGAATCAAATTCTGAAATGCGCTTCTGATAAACTCAGACACATTGAAAAGAACTTTGACAATGCAACAGAATTGGCTGGCAGACTGGATAGCGTGCGGATAGAACTCAACGATATCGAAGCTGAAATTGAACAGCACATTGAACATGTGGAGTACGACCCTGCGCGCTTGGCTTATGTCGAAGAACGCTTGAACACGATTTACAATCTTGAACAAAAACATCAGGTAAACACCATTCAGGATTTACTCGACATTCTTCAATCTCTGCGCGATAAATTAAACAGCATTGAAAACACAGACGAAAACATTCAGCAACAAACAGATTTAGTCAACAAACTACTTGCTGAACGAAATCAAGCAGCAATTTTGTTAACTGCAAGCAGAAAGGAATCTGCCAAACTGATTGAAAAAGAAATAACGCAGTCACTCCATGTATTGGGAATGCCTAATGTGCACATCGAAATGGCTATTTCTCAACGCAATGAACCTGATTCCTCGGGGGCTGACAGCGTATTGCTCATGTTCTCGGCAAACAAGAACATACCGCCGCAGGACGTTAAGCAAATAGCCTCAGGCGGTGAAATTGCCCGTTTGATGTTAGCTTTGAAAGCACTCATTGCCAAACGCAAATCACTGCCTTCTATTGTATTTGATGAAATTGACACCGGCGTTTCGGGCAACATGGCCGAACGAATGGCTAAGGTTATGAATCAAATTGCACAATTCTGTCAGGTAATCTGCATCACCCACTTACCTCAGATTGCAGCCTGGGGTAAACACCATTACAAAGTATTCAAAGAGGATAGCTGCGGACAAACATTGAGCCACATCAAGCCACTAGATTCAAACGGACGCATTGAGGAAATTGCCCACATGCTTTCGGGTGCTGAATTAACAGATGCGGCCATTGAAAATGCGAAATCGCTGCTTGCCAACAAGCACCCTTGATTAGCTATTTTTGCCACCTTATATAAATGACTTCATCAAGCTCATTTTTAAGAGAAACCTATAACGAAAAGGACTATTGTAAATGAAACTTACACCCTATATTCTACCTTTGCTTGCCTTAGGAACAATCAATTCTTATGCAGCCGAAATTGTAAAACTCAAGAATGCTCAAACGGCTGTCCTGAATGTTTTCACATACGACGCTAACGGAAAATTATTAAACTCTGGTGTGGCCTTTTACATTGGCGAACAGGGTGAAGCCGTTGCTTCCTATCATTTTTTCAAAGGTGCATACAAAGCTGAAGTTGTAGATTTCAAAGGAAAAAAACATGCTGTTCAGCGAATCATCGGAGCTAATGCAAGTACCGATTTGGTTAAATTCAAAGTGGATAACGGAGGAAACAACGACTACTTTAGCATCACCAACAATGCTGCTGTTAAAGGAGCTCCTTTGTATATGCTGAACTACACCACAAAGAAAAAGCAACCAGGGCAAGTGGTGAATATCAGTTCGGATGAACCCTACAACAATTATCGCTACTATCACATCGACGTGCAAAACGACAAAGCAAACATGGGTCGTCCGCTCGTTGATGCAGAGGGTTCGCTTATGGGTATCACTCAGAAGAACAATAAGAAAAATGCAGAATATGCTTATGCCCTCGACTCGCGATTTATCAACGAACTGCGAGCAACAGCTAAGTCGGCATTCAACACTGATTTACTGGAAATCAATATTCCCAAAGCTTTGCCCAACAATGCCAAGGATGCTTTAACCTATTTATATATGCTTCCTTCCATTGATACGCTTACGTGCCGTACAGCTTACAATGACTTCATCACATCGTATCCCAACATGGCCGAAGGTTATGTGAACCGAGCCAACTACTACCTGAAACAAGGAGATTTAGCCCACAGCGAACAAGACTTTTTGCTCGCTGCCGAGAAGGCCGCTTCAGACACAACAAGTATGACGCCCGATGCTGTTCACTACCAGTTCAGCACAGCTTTATATAAGGTAGCCCTTTCACCCATCGACTCTGCTACTACTCCAAGCAACTGGACTTTACAACGCGCTGAGGAGGAAGCATCTAAAGCCTACAGCATCAAGCCACACACGCTTTACCTCATGCATAAGGGTAAGTGTCAGTATGCGCAAAGAAACTACGACGGCGCATACCAGATTTTCAGCAAGGTATGTACCGACAAACAGTTTGCATCGGCCGACACCTACTATTCTGCAGCACTGGCACTTGAAAAAACCGGTCGCGATTCGATGCAGGTAATCACCCTGCTTGACAGCTGCATTACTCATCTGCCCCAACCTGTCAATGCCCGCTACGCCCAATACTATCTGGAACGCTCAAGACGACTGATACAAGCCGGTCACTTCCGCAAAGCTGTGTTCGATTACAATGAGTACGAAAAAATCATCGGACCGCGCAACTTGAATGCCAACTTCTACTACTTAAGGTATCAGGCTGAAACTGAAGCACACATGTATCAGCAGGCACTTGATGACATAAGAACTGCCATTGCTACTTCCAAAGAACCTATACCCTTCCGTTTAGAAGAAGCTGCATTACTGCTGAGTGTGGGCGAATTCAAGCAAGCCATTGAAGCTGCCCAGAAATTGCTTCACGACTTACCCGAAAACCCCGACTGCTACAAAATTATCGGCGTTGCTTATGGTGAGCAAGGCAATAAAACCGAAGCTATCAAGAATTTACAAAAAGCGAAAAACTTAGGCGATACTTCTGTTGAAACATTCATCAAAAAGTATCAGTAAGCTATCATCTTATGAGACATCCAAGCTTGTTATTCTGCTTGTTAATGTTGTCGCATCCGGTATATGCTCAGAACATTCGTCCCAATCCACTGCTCGAAGAGGAACAAAAAGCAAGTGGTTTCGACAATGACAGTACGGAAACAACCAATGTACCCGAAGGCATATATGTATGGAAAATAGACCCTCGATTTGGCGATATTCATCCGGCTACTTACGACACCATTCCTCACAGATTTCAAAACGAAAATTTCACTTCTGGCCCTACCGGACGCTACAACTATACGGGCAACCTCGGAGCACCGCGCATCAGCCGTTTGTTCAATGAGCAGACGGTTAATATGCAGTACAACCCCTTTATATTCAAACAGCCCTACGACTTTTTCCTGAAAGGAGCCGGCGATTTGCTGTATACAAATACCAAGTCACCATTTACCAACATCACTTACCACTCCTGCGGAAATAAAACAAACGGTGAAGACCGCATACGCGCTTTGTTCTCGGTAAACTCCGGTAAAAAATTGGGTATGGGCTTCAAGGCCGACTACTTGTATGGCCGTGGCTACTACGAAGGACAATCAACTGCCGACTTCGATGGTACACTCTATGCTTCTTACCGAGGCGATGAGTACCAGATGCACACCTTCTTTCAACACACTTACTTAAAGACAAGAGAGAACGGTGGTATTGAAAACGATGATTATGTGAAGCGGCCGGAAAGTTTCCCTACGAAATACGGAACAGCTGATATGCCAATCAATCTGGCACGTGCCTGGAATAAGATTGGCGGTAACCAATTTTTCCTTACCCACCGATATAATTTGGGATTTCATCGCTATCGCGACGAAAAAGGAAACATACTTACCAAAGAACAGCTTAAGAAACTGACTTCGGCACCTGCTGACACCAACCAGACAAACGAAAAAGTCAAATTACAGCCGTCCAATCAACCCCGCTTGCCGCGCATCACGTCCAAGACGGAAGAGAATGAGAATCATGCACAAAAGGACTCTACCAAAATCATCTCCGAATTTGTGCCTGTAACATCCTTCATTCACACCCTGAGAATTGATGACAATACGCGCAAATTTATTGCAAACGTAGCAAATAATGCCGAAGATCCGGGTTACTTTGCTGATTTCTACCTGCCTGGCGATTCAGCAAACGACCGTACTCACCACTTGAGTGTTGAGAACACCCTGGCCTTTGAATTGCACGAGGGCTTTAACAAGTGGATGAAAATGGGTTTACGACTGTTTGGTAAACACGAGTTTGCGTCGTACGACTTCAGACTGCCCTACGCTGTAGCCATCAATCAAAAAACGAAATTCAAAGAGAATTACATCACCGTCGGCGGACAGATACTGAAAGAACAAGGTAATATATTCCGCTACAATGTACTCGGTGAAATTCGAACTACTGGTAAAGATTGGGGAGAATTCAATGTCGAAGCAAATGCCTCGCTGAACATTCCGATTAAGAAGGATTCATTGAAGTTCCTGTTCAATGGTTTTGTTCGCAATGAACGCCCCTCGTTCTACTACCGGAAATACCGTGGGCGAAATGCCTGGTGGGACAACAACGACCTCAACAAATTGCTGCGCTCACGCATCAGTGCAACACTCAATTACAAGCAAACCACCCTTACGGCTCACCTCGAGAATGTGCAGAACCACCTGTACTTTAAGGAAACACTCACTCCTTATCAGGTAAGTGACAATGCCTATCCAAGTTACCACCACGCCATCAAAGTTGCACAGGCTTCGAAGAACCTGCAACTGCTGGGTATCACACTCGAGCAGGACTTTCGATTCGGTATCTTGAACTGGGAAAATGAACTTTCCTATCAGGTGTCAAGCAACAAGAACATCATGCCTGTGCCTGCTTTCACCGGTTATACGAATCTATATATACTCTTTCGAATAGCCCGTGTGCTGCAAACAGAAATTGGAGCTGACATGACTTACTTTACGAAGTATTACGCGCCAACCTACTCGCCCATTATCGGACAATATGCTATTCAAGACGAAAAGTATCAGACCAAAGTGGGCAATTATCCGATAGTAAACGTGTATGCCAACTTCCATTTGAAGCGAACCCGCTTCTACATCATGGCCTCACACGTCAATTACTCATCTGGAGCCGGCGACCCGTTCTTGGTGCCTCATTATCCACTGAACCGTATGGTCATACGATTCGGAATATCCTGGAACTTTATCAATTAGCCTTATCATAAAAAGCGATACAAAGGCTATACCGCAATGCAATGCGCCCCAAGGTTTTTGTTAAACCTTGAGGCGCATTTTTTTTGAGAAACCCAACTGTAACCATCCCATCTACCCCATATTTCATTAAGCC
>FR901786.1 GCA_000437675.1 Prevotella sp. CAG:891 | reverse complement strand
AGTTAGTAATGATGAGTAGGTGTTGGCAAATGTAATTGATTTTTTTGATTTACCAAATAAATTGTCGAATAATTTTATAAATTGATGAAAAAATATCTGTTTATGGGCACTTTGTTGCATTATTTGGTAGAGGAATGGTCATTGCTTTTCGAATGGGAGAAATCCTCCGAAATAGACTACGGCCAAGACGGGCAAAAGTATTAGCCACAGCATATCCCACTTATTTTTCTTTAAGATGTGAATGACTACTTGTTTTACCGAACTTTCTGTTGCCCATTCTGTGCGTAATTGCTTACAAGCGTAATAGGCCCAACCTATATATACCGGCCAAAATAAAATGAGCAGCCATTCAGAGCGGATTATCACAATCAATAGGCATACAATGTCGCGCAGCATATCCAACGTGTCCTTCCTGTCTTCGATTTTAGTCATATACGTCATTTTTTCAATTTCCTATTTGTTGAGTTCACCGGCAAAATAGGCTACGGTAAAGATTATGAAGAACAAAAGCCAATAAATATCCCATTTTTTGTTCTTCCATATATATTTGCATACTCCTTTTAGTGAATTTTCCGTTTTCAGCTCAGCCTGCAAAAGTTTGACGGTATAATAAGCCCAAAATAATAATAAGGGCCAAATGATGTGGTATAACCATTTGAAATCGGTCATCTTTTGTAGGAGTAAAATCCATAAACATGCTATACCTATCCAATCTTTTTTATCTTCCATAATGAATGTTTATGACGAATTTGTTTGCTTTCAGTAATCGTTGGAGTTTCTGTTTTATGCTCGCAGCGTGCGCTCATACCGACGATTACACTGTTTCCATCCCGTGAATATGCGAGGACTACCGACACACATGGCTTTCAAGTTCTTTGTTTTCATGATTGTAAGGTTTTAATAG
>FR901785.1:3579-31363 GCA_000437675.1 Prevotella sp. CAG:891 | reverse complement strand
GACTGCTTAAAAGACTGTATTTCAATAATTTCAAAGACCGATTAGCTAACTTTTATTGGACAGTAGTGGATGAATTTATGGTATATACTTGTTTCTTTATAATCTAATCTGTCATATTGCTATATTGGTTAAATATAAAAAATATGTTGTAAAATATTGTAAGATAAAAAACAATCATCATTGTAACAGGATGTAAAGTCCTATGCAATGATGTTTGTTTTCATGGAAGGTCTGTTCCGAAAAACATCCACACCTGCCCAATTGGAGGATATTTATAGGATTTGGAATAGCCCTGAATAATTTCATGGTGTCCATGAAGGTTTTTTAAAAAGGTTTGTGTATATTCGCTACTGATTTGAGAGCCTACAGGCACTCAGATTGGTATTGCATAAGGAGTGTTTCTTTAGTCATAATCAGAAGAGTTGATAGACTTCTAATTTACTAAAAATAACGAATCATGCAATGCTTTTCTTCTTTATTGTTAGTAGGTTATGTATATTTTTTAGCGCATTCCATCATGATTAACCATTCGTTTTTGACAACATTTCAATGACTCTTTTAGTGTTTTCGAACCGGCTTTTTCGGTTCTATTGTTTAACTTTTAATTTTCGGGTAAAAATTTACCGAAGTATTGTAAGTATTTAAGTCATGAAAATAAATAAAGCTTTTCCTTTTTTCAAACAACATGATTCCATGGAATGTGGAGTGGCTTGTTTACGTATGATATGTGAATTTTATGGGAAGCATTATAGTAGTAATTATTTATCAGACATCTGTATGTGTACAACAGAGGGGGTGTCGTTATTGGCTATTTCACAAGCCTGTCAACAAATAGGCATTCATTCGGTATGCGGTAAATTGGCATTGTATGATTTAAATAATGCAGTGCTTCCTTGTATTCTGTTTTGGAATCAAAATCACTTTGTCGTACTATACAAAATTAAGAAAGATAAATATTATATAGCCGATCCCAAATCAGGGCTAACTGTATATAGTGCAGATGAAATGAGGAAGTATTGGGTAACTACTCAATCAAGAGGTGAAGAAAAAGGAGTTGCTTTATTTTTGGAACCTATGCCTGATTTCTATAGCAAAGAAACAAATAACAGTGCAACTCATACCAAGCGTTCATTTGGTTTTTTAATTAAATACTTACTGAAATATAAACGATATTTCGGGCAAATTGTTCTTGGTTTCTTTATTGGAAGTTTGTTGCAACTGGCACTCCCATTTTTGACTCAAAGCATTGTTGATGTGGGAATAAAGTACCATAATATAAGTTTTATCTGGTTGGTTTTGATAGGTCAGTTAATGCTGACTATTAGTCGCACTGTCATAGATTTTGTGCGAAGTTGGTTATTACTTCATATCAATTTGCGTATTAACATTTCGTTGCTCAGTGATTTTTTCTTAAAGTTACTGCGTTTGCCTATGGCATTTTTTGATACAAAGTTATTGGGCGACCTTATGCAAAGAATGCACGATCATGGGCGTATCAATACTTTCTTAACACAACAAACATTAACCATAGCTTTTTCAGTGCTGACATTGCTAGTGTTTTCTGTTGTGTTACTGTCCTACAATTTTCTTATTTTTGTCATATTCTTGATAGGAAGTTTGATGTATGTATTATGGATGATATTGTTTTTACAGCGTCGTAAAGTAATAGACTATGAACTCTTCGAACTACAAGCGCAAAATAATAATAAGACCTATGAATTCATTACTGCCATGCAAGAAATAAAGCTGCAGGATTGTGAATTACGCCGTCGTTGGGAGTGGGAGGATGTACAAACTCAAAAGTTCCAAGTCCAAATGAAAGCTCTCAAGCTGCAGCAGATGCAAGAAGCCGGTAGTATTCTTATTAATGAAACTAAAAATATAGTCATTACAGTGGTGACTGCAACAGCAGTAATTCATGGAAATATAACATTAGGTATGATGTTGGCAATACAATATATTATAGGCCAATTAAATGCTCCTGTTCAGCAGTTGATGAATTTTTGCTACTCGTTGCAAGATGTGCGTATCAGCTTGGAACGAATCAATGAAATACATGAAATGAAAAATGAAGATGCAGATGATAATCATCAATCTTTTATAAAGAATGAATCTAAGGGTATCCACATAAATAATTTGGTATTCCGTTATGATAAGTATGCTGCCCAGAATACACTCAATAAAATGGCTGTTCATATTCCTTATGGAAAAGTTACCGCAATAGTGGGAGCATCAGGAAGTGGTAAAACAACATTGATGAAGCTCATGTTAGGATATTATCAGCCTCTTGAAGGAAATATATCCGTAGGTGATACAGATATTTCGTATTTGAATAAAAGATGGTGGCGAAAGCAATGTGGAGTCGTGATGCAAGATGGTTTTATTTTTTCAGAATCAATAGCTAGAAATATAGCAGTTGATGATGAAGATATAGATAAAGAACGTTTGGTAAAAGCTGCAGAAATTGCTTGTATAAAAGATTTTATTCTGTCGCTGCCTCTTAAATTCAATACTAAAATTGGAAAAGATGGTGTTGGATTGAGTCAAGGACAGAAACAAAGGATTCTCATAGCAAGAGCTGTCTATCGTAATCCTCGATATATATTCTTGGATGAGGCTACAAATTCGTTGGATGCAAATAATGAACGCTTAATCGTTGAAAATCTCAATAATTTTTATAAAGGAAAAACCGTTGTTGTAGTAGCACATCGATTGAGTACCGTAAAGAATGCCGATCAGATAATAGTGCTTGAACACGGCAATGTAATCGAAAAAGGTACACATGATACCTTATTATATAGGCGTGGTGCTTATTATAATTTAGTTAAGAATCAATTGGAATTAGGAAATTAAAAAGAATAAAATGGAATATAAAAATATAGAATTGCGAAGTGAAAATACACGACAGTTTTTAGGTAAAATACCACCACGTATTGTACGGCTGAGTACAGTTGTTATTTCCTTAATATTATTGGGGTTGCTTTTAATTTGTTCTATTGTGCATTTTCCGATTTCAATTGAAACTCAAGGTATAGCGGTACATCCTGACACACTTAGAATATACATTCCTTATCGCTATTTACATTTATTCGATGAACCAAGGAGTGCTCAAGTTTGTATGGAAGGAGGGGTTAATCCGATATATAAATTACCATTATATAGCATTGATAGTGAACTGTGTAAGAATAAAGATGGTAATTATTTTACAGCCTTGATTTTGATTGGTAAAGCTAAACCAAAAATGCAAAAAGGACAAAAAGCTGAAGCGGAAATCATTATAGAAGATCATACTATTTTACAATATTTTCTTCCCCAAAAATAGCCGTTTTTGGAGGCGTTAGAACCATCCTATTAAAAAAAGTCTGACTGCCTTGTAGCAAACAAGGAGTCAGACTTTTTTTAGGCATACGGATTAAGTTTATCCGTGAAAGCAAGTGCTGTATGTGTCAGCGCAATGCCGGTGTGCGGCAGTTTATTGCGGTTTTTTCAGTTCTTCCCACCACGAATCGGGTTTGGCAATGCCCGTTGAATCGTCGGTTGCGGCAGCCTCTTCGTCAGCCGCTTCAGCATTGTCAGTAGCCGAGGTTGAAGGTTTCTCCGTTTCGTCCGCATTTTCATTGGCATATTCCGCTTCAGCTGAGGCCGAAACAGGGGCATCGTTTACCAGCGAGTCAGTGCCGGGCTGTACGTATTCAGGATTGAGAATCTGATTTTTCAGGTTGGTGAGCTGACGGTTGTACGGCGCCAATGTCAGACCCTCTTCAATCAGGTCGAGAGCATCGTCGATGAAGCCGAGTTTGTTGTAGGCAATGGCCTTTTGCCAAATGTAGAACACACGGCGCGAAGTAACAGCAGCCACTTGCTGGTCGGCCATGATTTCGTCTACCAATTCGATGAACTTGTTCAAATCGAGCAGCGGCAAATAGTAATTCAGGGCAAGGAACTGCTTGTTCGTCAAAGTGTCGGGCAAGAGGTCGCGGTGGCTGTTCAGGAAATCAACCGCTTTCTGCTTGGCCTGCTTCTTCAGTTCGGGGTCAGTTTGCTGCTTATAGTCCGAAACGTACTGAGTTACGAGGTCCTTGACGCAGGTTTCCACCTTTTCTCCGGCTTCGATAGCCTGCTTGTAGAGCGATTCGGCCTCTTCAAAGTTTTTGTTCAAATATGCTCTTTTAGCTTGTGCATAGAGCGTGTTGGGCGCATATTGCGTGGGTTGCTGGTAGTAGTTGCCGTAGCGTTGCGGCTGAGCGGTTTGCGCCATTTCGTCCTTGAGGTCGCGTGCAGGCTTGTATTCCGGATCAACGTCCAAAATGTGCTGCACGAGGTCGCGTGCCACATTGTAATGGCGCGAATCGTATTGATCCTCTGCCAAATTGATAAGGTCAGTAAAAGATTGGGGAAGGTGAACGCAGCGTGCCACAAATCCTTGTGTATTGCGGTCAATGCTGTAGGCCACTTTGGTGCCTTTATGCAGTTCGTCGAACAGTCGAGGGTCGGCTACTTGCTGCATGTGGAAGTAAAGGCTGTTTTCGGTTTCATAATCGTGAATAAAACCGTAGCGGCGTTCCGAGTTATAGTAAGTGATGCGTCCTTTAGCAGTTACGTAAGGTGCGCGCTTTCCGTTGTTAACCGTTGTGTCGTTGGTGTAATCCTCAGTATCGTCGTCGATAGCATTTTCTTCGTTGCGGAAGTAGCGTTTACGGTTAAATCGAGGGTCAATTCTTTGCAGTTTGTCCAAATCTATGTGTCCTACCACTTTGGGTTCACTTACAGCAGCGAGCGATTCATTGATGAGCGAGTTGTCAACGGGAGTTTCGTTATCACTGTCAAGGGGTGCTTCCTCATCCTCCATTTCGTTTTCTTCGGGTTCTGTATCGTTTTCACTGAGCGGCAGCAAGGTAGTTGGCACATGGTCGGGTGCCTGCCATGCGGGAGCTTGCGCTGTGAACGAGGTGATATTAGCTGCAGCAATGCCGCAAATCTGTCCGTTGGGTTGACGCAGAATGATAAACTTGTCGGTCACATATTCAATGTTTCCGGTGAATACCCCTTCAGAACTTGTGATTTCAATGCTATCACCGGCTCTGTAATTAGCTTTGATATAATTCAGCATAATAATTGTATTTTAATTAGATAAAGAATTGACAGTGTTTTTTGTATGGGCTTGGTACAGGCAGTGCCAGCCCACTTTGCACGCTGTGCAGCATGAAAAAAGTAGAAGTAATTTTCAGCGGCTGCTTGCCTTGTTAATAAGTTGGTGTGTGTGAATTTCGCGTTGAATAATCCTTTGGGGTTATACCTGTTACACGAAGTTGTGCAAAAATAGTATTTACACCTTGTATTGACAAACGAAAACCACGTTTTTTTTGTCAAAACGTAAATAGCATGATTTGAAAGAAATGTAATTTGTTAAAAACCGTCTGTTTTCCGGCCAATATCAGCCTAATTTTTAAGAGTCGTTTGCTTAGGACCGCTGAAGCGATAACCATGCGGAATGAACAGCGTCATCCTTGTTTCCTTTTGTGGTGCCTGCATGTTTTCAATTTCGAAACAAGCTTGCGTCGGGTTATACTGGTTCAGGATGTGAATGGTGCGGGTGAGCAGTCGGAGTCCGGTTCCGGTGTCGCGTCCGGTTTGGGGCACATTGGCCGGGTTGTATCCTCGTCCATTGTCGGTTACTTGCAGCAGCAAGCCATTGTCGGTCATGTTCACCACAATGTCTATTAAATTTTCGTCGGTAAGTTGCGGAAAGGCATGTTTCAGTGCATTTTCAACCGGAATTTGCTTAATTTGTAACAAATGCTAAAACGAAAAACTGGCACCCTCCTTGTGTTTCGGGCCGGAACCGCTGTTCGGAATGCCACATTGGGCTTTTTTTGAAAGTGCTGATTATCAGTAGTTCCAAGTTTCTTCGAATTTGTTTCAAGCTAATTCTAACAAGCTCGGAACTAATTTCAACAAGGTCGGAACTAATTTGAACAAGCTCGGAACTAAATTCAACTATCGCGGAGCTATTTTTGTTCAACGCGCCAAACGGTGAAAAATATGGGCAGTAAGTGCCCGAAATAGGTATCTGTGGTTTAAATATATTTTGCTTTTAAGCGCGGAGCGTATAACCATTTTGCTACTCTAAGAATTGGGGCGTAAGCGAGGCAGGGACGTATGTTTTTTTAAAAAAAGAGGCTATGTTCATTGGAAGTATAGGCTTACACGTTCCAATCAATATAGTCTCTTGATTTACTTTGAAAAAAGAGTTCACGTTAAAAAGCAACCTCTACATTTGTTGATACTCGATTCCGGCGACATGCTGCAAAGTTTGCTACAGATAACCAAAACAAAAGCCTCATTTTTCTGTTCGTCCTTTGTGCAGGACAGGTGATAATGACGACTGAGGGCAACATAGCCTACGCAGCTGAATGACTGCAGAAAGTAAAAGATACACCGGAAGAAAATATGGTCATTGAAATGCTTTTTGCTTAAGTTCTGTTCAGCGCATTTACAATGCCATCAGCTTCTTGCCGGGTGGTAAGGCTCGGTTGCGTTTCCTTTGAAGTTGGCTGTGTGTGTCGCAACAGGCATTGAAGCCTGTTAGGAAGAATATGGGTCGTGCTGTGAGCACCTGGCTCGAGCGGCAGGAGGCAGCTTATGCTACGACTTTTCCAAATGTGCGGTTTAACACCTAAAGTTCCGGGCTTTGCGCCTTGCGAACCGGTGTGCAACTTTTTAAGTGAACTCAGATGAGGTGAAATGATGGCTTGAATCTGCTATAATCGTAAAGGGTAAGGCAAAAAGGCAGCCAATCCGTGAAGGGCCGCAAAATGTGTGTGAAACAGAGTACTTGCTCTGTTGCACGCAGAAATTATTGAATGTAGGGAGTTGGCAAGACCGCTGGCCTTGCATTCAAAAATAGGGTCGTGGGGGGGGTAAAAACTTGTATACCCGTTGTTTATCTTACGCATCTTAAACATAGAATAATGAATCACCCGGCCTCAATTAGATATAACGATGCCTATGAAACTATTCCTGCAAGACGGGACGCAGTGATAAACTGAAAAAGTTTTATTTAAGGAGGAAACAGCCGTCCCACTACTTTCAGTCATGTTGGAAAAAAAACCATCAAGCCGAATTGCCTAGGTAGTGTACTTCCTCCTCAGGAAAATCCTGATTGCGCTGCAAATTTACAGTTAATTGTTGAAAGACCTAATGATATGGTATTAAAAATACTTAATGATTAGGCGTAGGCTACGGAAGTAATTTTCTCCCCTCCCCCTAAAACATTTAATTTTTTAGGTAAGTAGGGGCGGGTAGCGGCAACACATTCATATCGGTGTAAACTGAATGCAGCGTGGAGCAAGCGGCAATTTGGGGCGATTATAAGTAGGTGTTCAAAATTATTTTTACATTTGAATTGCGTTATTGTGCCGTAGTTGTTTGTTCTGTGCTCAGTCACATAGCCCGCTATGCTCCACTGCTTCGCCAAGTCAGGCTGCACCTCAGCATAGCTCTTGAGAGCAAGCTCTCGTCGCTCTGCATTCGGTTTGCACTGACATTCGCACAGAACAAACAACTACGGCACAATAACGCAATTCAAATGTAAAAATAATTTTGAATACCTACTTATCCCCAAAAGTGAACATGTCTTTGCGGCAAGTGTGAGCCGAGCTTTGTAATCACTCACATTGTTTCGGTAATTCGTAGCCGTGCCACTGTCAAACAAATGAAAAAATAATGCTGAACACTTACTTGCCAACAAAAGTAATTATGTAACTTTGCCTTGTCGGGCTGCGAAACAGAAACAGCCCTTGAAAAAAAAGAAATCAACCTATGCAAAATATGGATTTGGCCGAGCAGGTGCGCCACATCAAGCGGTCGCTGCGAGGCGTTATGAACGGACCCGTGAGTGCTTCGATGCGCGAAAAAGGTTTGACGTATAAAGTGAATTTCGGAGTGGAATTGCCCCGTTTGCAACAAATGTCACAGGAAATGCCCCATACTTACGAACTGGCAGCCCGATTGTGGAAAGAGGACATTCGCGAATGCCGATTGCTGGCAGGCATGCTGATGCCTGCTGCCGATTTTCAGGCCGACATGGCCGAGGTGTGGGTGGAGCAAATGCGTTTTGCCGAGGAGGCCGAATGCAGCGTGATGCACTTGTTCTGCCACACGGATTGGGCCTCGCAAAAAGCATTTGAATGGATTGCTGCCGAGGAACCCATGAAGCAATTGTGTGGTTACCTGATGCTGGCCCGCCTTTTTATGAAGGGTGCCGTGCCCAACGAACGCGATGCACAGGAATATCTGGATCAGACGCGAGTGGCACTGGTCGAAGGCAATACGCAGGTCCGACTGGCTGCCTCGAAGGCCTTGTATAAGTTCATGGACTTGGGAACCGAACAGGAAAAAGCGGGCGACGAGTTGCTCAATTCCTTATAAAAACGGTCTGACACTAACAAAAAATAAGCAGATTACAACATGAAAAAGGTTTGGATGGGCCTCGGCCTTTGCGTCCTGTCTGTGTGTACGGGTTGTCAGAACGCCAATATGAACGATGTGGTGAAACTCCTGACCGAACAGGCGGTCGACACCACGGGGTTTGCTGCGCGCAATGTGGAGCTGGCTCCTTTTGCCGCAGTCGAAATTGACTGCTTGGCAGATGTGTCTTTTCACCAAACACCTCATGGCACGAACAGCCGTGTGCGCTTGTTGGCTCCCGACGAACTGCTCGAAAATATACGGGTGAGCACCACATCGGGCGGAGTGTTGAAAATTGAGGTAGACCCACATTTTATGCGCACAAATAAAGACGTGGCAGTGGTTCATGTGTATGCACCCACGGTGAATCAGTTTGTGCTCAACGGAGGCAAGTGTTTGCGCTTAGGTTCGGTGGCGATGCAAACTCCCGTTACCATTGAACTGAACGGGGTAGGCGCCGTGAATGCCGATGCCCTGCAAACGCCGGCACTGAATGTGACACTCGACGGGGCAGGAAGTATCAACCTCGAAAACATTGATACCCAACGCTTGCGTGCCGAACTGAATGGAGCCGGAAACATGGTGCTGGCCGGTAAGGCTGCCAAGCAACAAATTACGCTCGACGGAGCCGGATATGTGGATACCGACCGGCTGACAAAATAAAAATAAACTGTGAAAAAGCAGCACGAAAAAACTGTCAAGGTGTTTCGACAAACAACCACATACCGTAGGTTTCATGGTGTGGCGCGTTGAATCCGTCGGTTAAGCCGGGCAAACCCAATCAAAATGTGTACGCTGCTTCAACAAACCATTACAAACCAAAAACATGAAGGCTTTACGATTCAACGCTTTGCTAAAAACAACTATATGGGGTGGCAATGAGGTAACTGCTTTGAAACAGTTGCCCCATGCTCCGAAAAATGTGGGCGAGAGTTGGGAAATTTCGGGCGTTCCCGGTAACGAAACACTGGTGAGTGAAGGCGAATTCAAGGGTAAGACCCTCGGACAGCTCATCGAACAATTCGGAGCTAAATTGGTGGGACACCGCAACTTTAGCCGTTACGGAACCACCTTTCCGCTGCTCATTAAGTTTATCTCGGCTGCCGAGGACCTCAGCATTCAGGTACACCCCGACGATGCCATGGCACAGCGCATGGGACACCCTTATGGTAAAACCGAAATGTGGTATATTGTGCGCACCGAACCCGGTGCTTCGCTTTGCTCGGGATTCAATGCCGACTTTTCGGCCGATGGCTACACGCAAAGTCTGGCCGATGGGTCGCTGATGAACCATCTGAGCCGGCACGAAACGCATCCGGGCGACTGCTTCTTCATTCCGGCCGGACGCATTCACAGCATTGGCGCAGGCAACTTTTTGGTAGAAATTCAGCAGTCGAGCAACGATACGTTCCGCGTCTACGACTTTGACCGCACCGACTCGCAGGGCAACAAACGCGAACTGCACGTGGCGCAGGCACGCGAGGCACTCGACTACAAAGCGTATCCCGAATACCGTACAAACTACACGCTCCGCCCCAACGGCCTGACGCCCTTGGTGCGCTGCGAACAGTTTACTACGCGCCTTTACGAACTGACCGAAGCGGTGAAGGCTGATTATGCGTTTATCGACTCGTTCATCATACTCATTGCCTTCGAAGGCGAAGCACTGTTGCGCTACGACGAAGGCGAAATCAAATTGTGTGCCGGACAAACGGTGATGTTTCCGGCCACGACAACAGGCGTTGAAATTATACCCGGAACGCAGGGCTTCAAAGCACTCGAAACCTTCTGCTAACCTGCTGTCAACGCTCCTGTTCCTCCGCCGTTCGGAAAAGCGTATCCCGCGCGTGTCGCGTGGTTCGCTTTTCCCCTTACGGCTTCTGCGATCAACCCATAGAAACTCTGTTTGCCACATGTCTTCATTTTCCGAACAGCCAGATGTTCAGCCTGCATACATACGTCGCTTCAATGCCGAACGCGCACAGATGCTGTATGTCGAAGCACTCAAGCTGATACGCAAAGGAAAACTCTATCGCGACCCTTCCTTTACTGCGGGTGCTTTGGCACAACAACTCCACACCAATACGCGCTATATATCGGCGGCCACAGCAAAACCCGCGATATATCGGCGGCCACAGCCATCGTGACGGGTAACAACTTCAGTGCACTGATGAATTCGCTCCGGCTGGCCGATGCCGTGAAAATGCTGCGTTCCGAAAAACACAACCATTTTACGGTAGAGGAAATTGCCCTGCAGGCAGGCTTTGCCTCAAGGCAGGTGTTCTACAAGGTGTTTCAACAAATGTATCATTGCACACCGCGACAATACCGACGGTTCGACACAGGCGAACTGACACAACTTTTGCACGATTTAAATAAAACTGAATAAGCCGCCTTTTTTTAGGGGCGTTTCTAATCTATAGTACTTCTAAGCATTGTTTAGAACCACCCTTAAATATGGGGTCCATCTTTTTATACAAGCACATATTATGACTTTATCAACCGCTGAAAAACAACAAATAACCCAACTCGTTAAGCATTGGGTGGTGCCTGCTATTGGTTGCACCGAGCCTATTTGTGTGGCTTTGGCAGTGAGCCGCGCCACTGAAGTATTGGGCGCAACTCCCGTTCGAATTGAAGCTTGGCTGAGTGCCAACATCCTGAAAAATGCCATGGGCGTGGGTATTCCCGGCACGGGCATGGTGGGACTTCCCATTGCCATTGCCCTGGGCGCTTTGATAGGCCGTTCGGACTACGGACTCGAAGTGCTGCGCGACTGCACCCCCGAGGCTGTGGAGAAGGGCAAGGCTTACATTGCCACTGACTGCATCGACATACAACTCAAAAAAGATGCTCCCGAAAAACTGTATGTCGAAATCCTGGCTACGGACGAAAACGGACACCGGGCTCATGTGGTGATTGCACGCGAACATACACGCTTCACCCTGGTTGAAAAGGATGACGAAGTGATTTTCCACGCTGCCGAAACCAACGTGGAGCAGGCTGCTGAACAGTCGCCTGCCAACGAACCTCTGCAACTGAATATGCGCAAGGTGTGGGAATATGCCACGACCATGCCCATCGAGGAAATTGAATTTATCAACGAGGCACGCCGACTTAACTCAGAAGCTGCCCGACGCTCGCTCGAAGGAAACTACGGACACTGCTTGGGAAAGGCTCTGACACGTCCTTTGGGACGCGGCATTATGGGCGACAACATATTCTCACACATTCTGTCGTCGACGTCGTGCGCTTGCGATGCCCGAATGGCGGGAGCCATGATTCCGGTTATGAGCAATTCGGGTTCGGGTAACCAGGGTATTTGCGCCACGAACCCCGTGGTGGTGTTTGCCGAGGAAAACCACAACACCCCCGAGGAAATGACGCGCGCCCTGATGCTTTCGCACCTCACGGCCATTTACATCAAACAAAACCTGGGCACGCTGTCGGCCCTGTGCGGATGCGTGGTGGCTGCCACGGGATCGAGCTGCGGCATTACTTACCTGATGGGCGGTACGTACGAACAAATGACTTACGCCGTGAAAAACATGATTGCCAACCTGACCGGCATGATTTGCGACGGTGCCAAACCCAGCTGCGCGCTGAAGCTGACCAGCGGTGTCAGCACGGCTGTGCTTTCGGCCATGTTGGCCATGCAGGGCAACTGCGTGGAAAGCGTGGAGGGCATTATCGACGAGGATGTGGACCAGAGCATTCGCAACCTGGTAAGCATTGGCGCAGATGCCATGAATGAAACCGACCGCTGTGTGCTCGACATCATGACACACAAAAAGGGCTGATTCTGTCAGCTACCCCGTTTGGGGTGGCTGGCATGCTTCACAGAAAGTTGGGCTGCTTGCAACGCATGATTGCGATTAAAACTGACTAAATAACAGAAAAATATTCTGTCCTCTTTTATTTTGTCATGAATAATCCATATCTTTGCGCACGACTTTCGCGGAATGTGTCGTAAGTCAATAAATACAAGTTCCCAAGCAATCGTTGGGGAACGATACGTTGTAACCCTTTGTTCAGTGCAGATTTTTACGCTTCTGCACTTACTTTCTTTTTAAAAAAAACAAACCTTACAAGTATTCAGTGCAATGGATAAAAAACTACTCATAGCCGGGGCTATCGCCCTGATGTCTGTGCCTTCTTTGGCTCAGCAAGTCAAAGTGTACGATACCGGTACGAAGTGGGATGCCCGCTTAAACCATTTGGTAGAAGGACGTACGATGCAGGTGCTTTCTGCAAACAAGTCAACCCAAACGGTTACACCGCAAAGCAATATTTCGGTATCTGTCAGCGTGAATGATGCAGCAGCTGTTGAGGCTGCCATCAAAGCAGCCGGCTACGAGGCCGAAATCATTACCGATGAACTTGTGGTGGCGCATATTCCGGCTTCGTACATCACTACGCTTGCCGAACAGCCCAATGTGCTTTTTATCAATGCACCGCGCCAGTTTCACAAACTGATGCACAACGTGCGCCCCGAAACCGGTGTGACCAAAGTTACGGCCGGCGAAGGACTCGAAACTCCCTTCACGGGTAAAGGAGTGGTTATTGGCGTTATTGACCAGGGATTTGAATACAAACACCCGGCATTCAAGGGTCGCGTGGTGCGCTATGGTGCCAATTCCGGCGGAGGTATGCTGACCGAACGTATGCCGACTTCTGACCGCCTCGATGACGTGGGCCATGCCACGCACGTGGCAAACATTGCTGCCGGTAGCAAGGTGGAAGGTAGCGATTATTACGGCATTGCCACAGGGGCAGATTTGATTCTTGTTTCTTCAAAATTCACTGATACTGCCGTAGAGGCTCAGGCTAAGTCTATCAAGGATTATGCCGAGAAAAACGGACAGCCCTGGGTTATTAACATGAGTTTCGGTTCCATTATCGGTCCGCACGACGGTAGCACTTCTCACGACCAAAACATGAGTAAGTTGTGTGGTGAGGGTGGTATCATGGTGGCTGCCATGGGTAACGAGGGTAACGACAAGTTCCACGCTTACCGCGAAATTACTTCGGACAGCGAACCGGTGTACCTTTACATGAAAACCGACAACAATTACAATCCGAACAAAATAATTCTGTCGGAACTCTGGGGCACTGCTACCGATGCTCAGGCTCACCTCACCATTAAGCCTTGTATCATCAACGGTAGCCGCTTGTATGAGCCTACTGACGAACAGTTGGATAATCTGAGCGGATTCAGCACGGGTATTGACCCTTATAACAACCGTCAGTATGCACGTTTGCATCTGAACTCGCAGGTTTTGGCCAACATTTTGAAGGTGACGGGTACTTCGTACAAAGTGGTATGGCAGGTATCTGGTAAGCAGGGCGATTCTTTCCACGCATGGATTGATGGTTCGAACTACTACGGCAACAACTTCATGGCTATGTCGGTGGGTAAATACAAAGCCCATAGCGGCGATGCCGAATACATGGTGGGCGAAGGTGCTGCCACGATTGGCAAGGCTATAGCTGTGGCTTCGTACAATGCAGCCTCAAGATTCACAAACCTCAATGGTTCAACCTATGATGCGGGCGTTGGCGAAACTGGTGATATCAGTAACTTCAGCAGCCACGGTCCGCTCGTGGGCGAAGCTACTCCGAAACCGGCTGTAGCAGGTCCTGGCGGTACGGTGTTGTCGGCTTTCTCGAAAAACTCGGCTCAGTTCGAAAATTACAGAAGTTACCAGGTGCAGAAAGTAAACTCTGAGGGTGGCACTTACTATTACGGTATGATGTCGGGTACTTCAATGGCTACTCCTGCTGTTACCGGTATCATTGCCCTTTGGCTTGAGGCTAACCCCAAACTGACTTACGAAAACATTCTGGACATCATGAAAGCAACCGGCCGTCGTGATAATCACGTAGGCAAGGTGGATGCCAACAACTGGAATGCTACTTGGGGCTTTGGTAAAATCGATGCTTACAATGGTTTGAAAAAGGCCCTTGAAATGAAGGGACAAAGTGGCATTGACGAAACGCTCAATAGCGAAGCTCCCGTAACCATTAGTAAAAACCACAACGAATGGCGCGTGTTGTTCAACAACAACGAAAGCTTTGCTACTTTGCAGGTGTTCAATACCAACGGACAACTCGTTAGCAGCGAATACGTTGATGCACCGCGTTGCGGCACTGAACGTGTGGTAAACCTTGCCAACTTTGCTCCGGGTGTTTACCTCTTCAAGGTGTCGACTACTGCCAGCAGCACTACGCGCAAATTGGTGGTGAAATAAGCAGATGTGAAATTGAAGTCGTCTAAACTTTTCTGACGAAGATTGAATTTCATAAAAGTTCAGACGACTTCATAAACTGGTGGTGTAATTAAACCACTGCTTCGTATAATAATTGAAAGCAGGGCGTGTCAAAAAAAATAGCGTGACACGCCCTGCTTTTTTTAAAAATAGGCAGGAATATAGAGCCGAAAATTGGGAACGAATTGAACCCCTTGCTGGTTACAGAACTGTTACGAAAAGCTATACAATGTTTCAGATGCAGTAAATGAAATTAAGACTGCCAAAAAAGATTTACCACTTATACTTAATTTCCGACCGCTTATGTGTGATTGTAGACCACTTATCCCATAATCGGCAAAGTACGTCTGAAAAGTTTAGACGACTTCGATATATCCCCTATGTATTTACACCTTTCGTAGAGATGAATTTTAACGGAGAGGGATGCACACCTCCTCTCTTGCCGAGATACGCTGATTGTTGCATTCAAGTTCCTATTCTATTTTTTATCAGCGTTCTCGGTTTTTTAGGCTCTTAGGTTGCATACAGATACAAAAAAAGGAGGCTATCCCCCGCCATCACAACTCATATCTTGAATATGCCTGATAGCTGTGATGTTAGGGGTAGCCTCGCGAACTCACAATCTACATATATATACTATCTTTTGAACGTGTTTCTCTCTCTTGCTCTTTTATTGGGGGGTTAAAGGGTTAATACTCTGTTTATTTAATTTCTTAACGAGGAAACTGGATTTTATTCAGCAGGCGTAGCTTCTTCCTTCTGGGGAGCTACGGTGTCGGTGGGGACTACGGTGTCGACGGGATTGTAGAAACCATTTTCAACGGGCGTAGCTTCTTCCTTTTTGGGAGCTACGGTGTCGGTGGGAACTACGGTGTCAACGGGATTGTAGAAACCATTTTCAACGGGCGTAGCTTCTTCCTTCTGGGGAGCTACGGTATCGGTGGGAACTACGGTGTCAACGGGATTGTAGAAGCCGTTATCAACAGGCGTAGTTTCGTCTTTCTGAGGAGCAACCGTATCGGTGGGAACTACCGTGTCGACGGGATTGCAGAACGATGCAGACTCGGTGTTTTCGGGCAGAACGGTATCTTTGGGAACCACGGTGTCTGAAACTTCAGCGTTGATGAAACCGCGTGAGCTGAAAGTGGTGGTACCTGCGAAAGCT
This sequence comes from Prevotella sp. CAG:891, assembly GCA_000437675.1. Classification (GTDB taxonomy): domain Bacteria; phylum Bacteroidota; class Bacteroidia; order Bacteroidales; family Bacteroidaceae; genus Alloprevotella. Next base: position 15,460 of record FR901785.1, on the reverse strand, counting down.
GCGCTGCTTACTGTGAGAACTCCCATGGCCAAAACGGCATAAACTGAAAACTTTTTCATAATCGTTGTGGTTTTTGTGTGGTTTGTATTTTTTTGTTTTGTTGTTTCTGCCCTAATATAGCGCAAAGGGCGTGCCAAAAAATAATCGCGATTTTGAAAACGATTGATAATCAGCATAAAACAAAAATATTCCCCACTCATGCCAAACCTTTTGTGGTGTGGAATAAGTGGGGAATGTGTGGAATCGTTCTACAAATTGGGGAACAGAAATCCCCAATACACAGCTATTTGGCACAGCCGAATTCGTGGACATAAAGCCTGTGGTAGTGCACAATTAGGGGTGTCCGGTTAGAGGTTATGCCCTTAAAACGCAGCGACCTGCTGCTCGGTGATTAAAGGCACATTTCGTAAATGCGTTCGATGTCGGCCTGCTGCAAGGGTTTGAAACCGGGCAATGTGCCTCCACCGCAAGCCTTGCGAGCCATTTGTGCCAAATGTTCGCGGCCAATGCCGACTTCAGTAAAGGTGCTCTTCAAGCCCAAGGTGCAGAACAGGAAGTGTGCCGTGAGGCGAATGGCCTCGCGTGCAATATCCATGGCGGGCAACGAAGCATCAATGCCAAATACGTTTGTGCCAAACTGTACATAGCGCTGCACATTCGTTTCGTCGAGGCAGTATTCCATCCAGCGCGGAGTGAGGATGGCGAGTCCCAAGCCGTGGGTAATGTCGTAAACGGCCGACAGCTCATGTTCCATCGGGTGACAACTCCAAGCCTGTTCGCGACCGCCATTGGCAAAACCATTGATGGCCCACGAACCGGTCCACATCAAGTTGGCACGCGCCTCGTAATTGTCAGGCTCGCGCATGGCTATGGGTGCATACTTGATGATGGTTTTGAGCATACCCTCCATAAAGCAGTCGAGCATATAAAGGTCGGGCGTATTGTCGAAGTACACCTCAAAAATGTGCGACATCATGTCGGCAGCACCGCAAGCCGTTTGGTAAGCACTGACGGAATAGGTAACCGTGGGGTCGAGGAACGACACTTTCGGCAACATGGGGCGTTCCATGCGTCCAATCTTGTCCTGCGTTTCGGGATTGCTGATTACACCGCCCGAATCCATTTCGGAACCGGTAGCTGAAAGCGTAAGAATGGTAACAATGGGCAGTGCCTTGTCGATAGGTGCCCATTTTTCGGACAGAAAGTCCCAGGCGTCGTGGTCGACACAGGCACCGGCAGCCATAAACTTGGTGGCATCGATGGTTGAACCGCCACCTACGGCCAGCAGCACATCGATATGATGCTCCTTACACATTTGTGCGCCCCGACGCACCGATTCAATGCGCGGATTAGGTTCAATGCCCGAAAGTTCAAAAACTTCCATGCCGGCTTTCTGCAGTTCTGCCATCACAGCATCGTAAAGTCCCGATTTCTTAATGGAACCTCCACCGTAAGTAAGTAGCACCCGTTTGCCAAACTGGCTCACTTCACCACCCAGGTGATGTAACTGGTTTTCGCCAAAGTACACTTTGACGGGAATGTCGTAAATAAAGTTGTTCATTGTTAGGATATGATTGAGGTTAGGGTAAGTAGATGTGATTATATGTTGAATTTAAAGCCGTTTCTCAATATCTTTCAAATTGGCCATGCCGAAGCACCTACTTATTCAATAACAAAGTTATATAAATAATTCGAGAAAAAAATTTCATCATGGTTGTAATTATTCAGAACAAGCATATAGAAGTCGTCTAAACTTTTCTGACGAAGATTTGATTTGGCGATTTATCTCTTCTAAATTCAATCTTCAATCTTCACCTTTCTTTCTGGCCGTTTTTTGACCTTTCATCAGTCGTGTAACTCGCTACGCTCCTTCTTCAAGACCCAAAAACGCCTCAAAAAATAAGGCAAATCTTGAATTTCATAAAAGTTCAGACGACTTCATANNTTTCATAAAAGTTCAGACTACTTCATATAAATAAGATGTTTTTTAATATCAATGAGGCTAGGCTGACAGAATGACAGACCGGCTTTCCAATTTTGTCATAAAACAGACAAGCTGGCATAACGAAGCGAGGCGTTTACGGCCCGAAAACGAAAACTGAAGCCTTAAATGCAACGGGAATGAAACTTTGGCACGCTTTTGGCATAATAAAGGGCGACACGGAAAATAAAGCCCTGCGTCCGGTGAACATACGGACATGAATGATAAGGCTGCTCCGTTTTGAATACATTGATTATAAAACAACAAAAAATAAAAGTACAAGCTATGAATATTAAACCGTTAGCAGACCGCGTGCTCATTAAGCCCGCTCCCGCAGAAGAAAAAACAGCTGGTGGCATCATCATTCCTGACACCGCTAAGGAAAAACCTCTTCAAGGTGAAGTTTTGGCTACCGGCAACGGAACCAAAGACGAAGAAATGGTACTGAAAGCCGGCGATACCGTGCTCTACGGAAAATATGCCGGTACTGAAGTGGAATTCGACGGCGTGAAATATTTGATCATGCGTCAAAGTGATGTGTTGGCTGTTTTGGCTTAATTGCATCGCCCGTTTCATTTCAACTCAAGCAGATTCCGCAACGGTGGGTGCATGCACTGAATGCTGAACCTACGGCGGTTGCTTATCCTTATTATACAATATAATATATATCCCCCTAAAAAAATCTGACAACAATGGCTAAAGAAATAGTATATGATGTTGATGCTCGCGAACGCTTGCGCGAGGGTGCCGATGCTTTGGCAAATGCAGTGAAAGTAACGCTCGGCCCGAAAGGTCGTAACGTGGTTATCGACAAAAAGTTCGGTGCTCCCCGTATTACCAAGGACGGTGTGAGTGTGGCTAAGGAAATTGAATTGGAAGATACTTTCCAGAATGCCGGTGCACAACTCGTGAAGAGCGTAGCTTCAAAAACCGGTGACGACGCTGGTGACGGAACGACCACTGCTACCGTGCTGACGCAGGCTATCCTGACCGAAGGTATGAAGAACGTGGCTGCCGGTGCTAATCCGCTCGACGTGAAACGCGGTATCGACAAGGCTGTGGCCAAAGTTGTGGAAAGCATCAAGGAGCAGAGCGAACAGGTGGGCGAAAGCTACGACAAGATTGAGCAGGTGGCCACTATCTCTGCCAACAACGATGCTGAAATCGGTAAACTCATTGCCGATGGTATGCGTGCTGTTTCGGTAAACGGCGTAATTACGATTGAAGATGCCAAGGGTCGCGACACGGTGCTGAAAACTGTGGAAGGTATGCAGTTCGACCGTGGTTACTTGTCGGCTTACTTCGTGACGGATGCTGAAAAAATGCAGTGCGTGATGGAGAACCCCTACATCTTGATTTACGACAAGAAGATTTCGAACATCAAGGATTTCTTGCCTATTCTCGAACCCGCTGTTCAGAGTGGCCGTCCCTTGCTCGTAATTGCTGAAGATGTCGACAGCGAGGCTCTCACCACTTTGGTGGTAAACCGTCTGCGTTCACAGTTGAAGATTTGTGCTGTGAAGGCTCCCGGATTCGGCGACCGTCGCAAGGCTATGCTCGAAGATATCGCAGTGCTCACGGGCGGTGTGGTAATCAGCGAAGAAAAGGGCTTGAAATTGGAACAGGCTACGCTCGATATGCTGGGCTCGGCTGAAAAGGTGACCGTTTTAAAGGAAAATACAACCATCGTTAACGGTAAGGGCGATAAGGACTGCATTCAGGACCGCATCGGCCAAATCAAGAACGAAATTGCTAACTCAACCAGTTCGTACGACAAGGAAAAATTGCAGGAGCGTTTGGCTAAGCTTTCAGGTGGTGTTTGCGTACTCGAAGTGGGTGCTGCCAGCGAAACTGAACAGAAGGAAAAGAAAGACCGCTGCGACGATGCGCTCTGCGCTACGCGTGCGGCTATCGAAGAAGGTATCGTAACCGGTGGTGGTGTGGCTTACATCCGTGCTCAGAAGACGCTCGAAGGTATGAAGGGCGACAACGCAGACGAAACCACGGGTATTGCTATCATTCGCCGTGCCATCGAAGAACCCTTGCGCCAAATTTGCCGCAACGCCGGTATTGAAGGTGCTGTGATTGTGAATAAGGTGCGCGAAGGTGAAGGTAACTTTGGTTACAATGCCAAGACCGAAGAGTTTGGCGACTTGCGTGCTGCCGGTGTGGTTGACCCCGCTAAGGTTACGCGTGTAGCCCTTGAAAATGCGGCTTCTGTGGCTGGTATGTTCCTGACTACGGAATGCGTTATCTGCGACAAAAAGGACGACAAACCCGAACTGCCCATGGGTAACCCCGGTATGGGCGGCATGATGTAATGCATTCGCGGTAACAGAATAACTCAACTAAGCATTTAGGGCTTAATTGATAAAATTATAAATGCTCAAAGCGGACGATTGAATTGCTGGAAAAGCCCTTCAATCGCCCGCTTTTTTTGTCAAGATAAAAAAAATATGAAAGTACTGATTACGGGTAGTAGTGGATTCTTAGGTAGCCGGTTGGCCTACTATCTGCGCGATAAATACGACCTGCTGCTGCCCACGCATGCCGAACTGAACGTGAGCCATGAAGAAGCAGTCAGGGCCTATATGGAGGAGCATCGCCCCGATGTCGTGGTGCATTGTGCAGCATTGAGCAATACGTGGTATTGCGAACAACATCCCACGGAGTCGCACAAGGTGAATGTGCAAGGTACGGTGAGGATAGCAAAGGCCTGTAAACTGACGGGCGCCAAACTAGTATTCATGTCGAGCGACCAAGTGTACAACGGTACGTCGGTTTCAGGTGCACTCCGGGAAGACGAGGTGCTTCAGCCGGTGAATGTATATGGTCGGCATAAGCTTGAGGCTGAACAAAGAACGCTGTGGAACCTGCCCGAAGCGGTGGGCCTGCGGCTGACGTGGATGTACGACTTACCAGGTAGCAGCCTGAAGCTGAACAGCAATTTGCTGGTTAACCTGAAAAAGGCATTTGATGAAAAGGCTACCCTTCAAGCTGCTACACATGAATTCCGAGGCGTGAGCTATGTGTGGGAAGTGGTACGTAACCTTGAAAAAGCATTTACGCTACCCGGTGGCATTTACAACTTTGGCTGCGGAAACACGATGAACAGCTATGAACTTTTTGTGGAAACAGCCCGACTGATGGGACTTCAAGAACCGTCGGCATGGATTACGCCGAACGAGGAACGCTTTTGCGAACAGCCCCGTAACCTGGTAATGGACGATACAGCTGCGGCAAATCACGGCATTCACTTTCACAGCAGCATCGAAGGCATCGAAGAAGCCCTGCAACGTCCCTTCCGCACCCATTAACGAAGGGTGAATGACTCAAAGATGGCAAGTATTTACAGCGTAATTTGTTCCAAATCATCCGGCACATACACCTTTCCCGAAAAGTATGCCTGCACTTCGGCGGTATAACGCATTTTGCGGTGTGGCAAGTCGGTATCTTCGGTATGGTAAACCACTACGTGCTTAGGACGGAGTGTTTCAGCCATTTCGCCTACATCCTTGGTTGTGCAGTGATGCTTTTCGTAAGGTTTGAAAATTTCACGGTCCTGATACAGGCAGAACGCCTCGCAAAGCAACCAGTCGGCCTCCTTGGCATACGTTTCGTTCATAGCTTTGTAAGGTTCATCTCCCAGACACACCAAGCGCTGTCCGTCGGGTAATATGGCCTGTAAGCCGAATTGCTTTTCTTTGGTAGAATGAATATCGAAACAAGTAATTTCCATATCCTCCACCTGCCAACTTTCGCCATCTTTCACCTCATGAAAGACGATGGAAGCGCCAAACTGGCTGACAATTTTTACAGGCAGCGTCATGCGGCAGATGTCTGTCAGCGCCTGCAATGCTTTATAGTGGCTATACACATGAAGTTGCCCCGTGTATTTACCTTGGGCGGCAGCTTGTGCTACCATGCGTACTATCCAAATACATCCGAGCAAGTGGTCGGTGTGTGCATGCGTTATGAATAGGTGATGAATCTCGGTGAAAGGAATCTGTGCCTTTTCTAACTGAGAAAGTACTCCGTTTCCGCCGCCGGCATCAACGAGCAAATGCGATTTGGGAGATGAAAGTACAAAACAGGTGTTGTAACATTTAGTCACGGCGGCACTGCCGGTGCCAAGCATCGTTATTCTTGATTTCATAATTATTTTTCTGGCTTTAGAAACTGTTTAAGAATTGATTCAGTTTCTAAGGTGTAGTTTCTTAAAAATCAGTTTGTTGAAAATATTTCCTCATTCCATCCATCGGAAAAGCGCCTCAGCCTCAGCCACTCCAGCAGCCGCGGCAGCGCCAATTTCAAAGTGCAGTTTGGCAATGCCCAAGTCCATTTGCGTGTAGCCCACCAGCGAGAAGCGGCGAATGGCCTTCACCCCATGCCGGGGATCTTCGGGGCAGGATTGGTATTCAAAGTAGAATTTTTGCTGATTGATGGCCGTTGGAGCCAGCAAGGCAGCCTCCACCCCTTTGGCAAACCATTCCGGCGTTTGTGCTCCGATGTTGCTCACCTCTTCTGGTCGTTTTATTTTATGGGTAACGCCCTGTGTCTTGCCGTAGCCCAACGCAATCATACATACCAGTTTTTCGTCGGAACTGACATGGTAGGCACCTTTCACTTTGCGGTACGACAGACCTGCCCAGCAAGTGTTCAGTCCTAACTGTTGGGCAAAGAGCACAAGTTGTTCGCCATAATAACCAATGCGTTCGTCGAGTGTGGGATGCGGTTTGCCCACCATCACCAGGTAGTTTTCGACGCCCGAAAAAGAGCCGTAGGCCATTACGCCCGAAAAGGCACGGGTTTCGTTCGTCACAAGTTGTATGTGCAGGTTGCCCAAACGGTTGCATTCGTCAATCTTTGTTTGCAGTTGGGCAATCAGTTGGGGCGTCAGCGGTTGGTGCAGATAGCGCCGCACGCTGTGACGGGTGTATAGGGCTTCGAGTAAAGGTATCATGTTGTGAAAAGGATGAATAGCTATATTTATTGAATAGTGGAGTTCAAAGATAGTGAAAGGCGAGCGCAAGACCAAGCCAAACGCTTGCTTTTGAGCTCAAAACCAAGCCAAACGCTTGCTTTTGAGCGCGAGTATTGCCGAACCGCCTCCTATCTTCTATAAAGATAGTGAAAGGCACATGGGTAAATGCCGTGGCGAGTTTATGCATTTTTCTTAATTTTGCAAGCTGTTCAGCCAAACAAAGCCTACCCCAAGTAACGAATTACCCGCATGAAAGCCAACTTACCCTTTTTAGAAAAAAAGTTTGAAGAGTTCAATCAGCAAATGTTTGCCGGAAAACTCCCCAAACCTCAATTTGAACTGCGCCACGTTAAAACCTATTTGGGCCTTTGCGTGTATGACCGCCGGAGAACTTTGAGCGGCAAAATCCAGGCCAGCAACTTCAGACTGCGCTTCAACGTACGCTATGACCTGACGGAACAGGAACTGGAAGATACCCTGATTCACGAGATGATACATTATTATATAGGGCTCAACCAGCTGAAGGACACCTCGGCACACGGCAAAGTGTTCCGACACTTCATGCAGCAAATTAACAAGCAGTTCAACCGCAACTTGACCATATCGCACAAAGTGAATGGGGGAGAAACGAACCAAACTGTAAGAGTGAGGTGGCACGTCATCGCTGTTGTAAGTTTAAAAAACGGAGATACGGGCATCAAAGTGTTGCCCAGAGTTATCCCGACCATTCTGAAATATTACCGCGCCCTTCATCAGGCAGCTAATGTATCGTCCGTGTCGTTGTACTTGAGCAGCAATTCTTTCTTTTACAAATACCCCAACTCCGGAAAATTGGGTTATCACCTGGTTGATGCACACGTGGTGCAAACGCATTTACAGGACGCACGAACGATTGAATGCAACGGGCGTGAAATTGCCATTAAATAGAAGTCGTCTGAACTTTTATGAATTCAAGATTCGCCTTTAATTTTTGAGGCGTTTTGGGCCTTGAAGAAGGAGTGTAGCGAGCTACACGACTGATGTAAGGTCAAAAAACGGCCAAAAAGAAAGATGAAGATAGAATTTAGAAGAGAAAAATCTCCAAATCAAATCTTCGTCAGAAAAGTTTAGACGACTTCATAATTTGCGTCCCCAAATTCCAATCCCCACAGATTATTCTTTTGTTTTCGGTTGATTATTCCAAGGTTTTTCTGTAATTTTGGCGTGCGATATAAAGGGGTGCCGTCATAGCCTTGTAAGCATGGCGGCTGAGATTATACCCTTACGACCTGATGCAGATTATGCTGCCGTAGGCATTTGTACGCCCTAAATCCTGCCCTTTTACGTTGTGTTCAACCATTTGGCGCGGCAGGCGCACAAAATGTTTTCAGTTTTCGCTGTTTTTCTACGCATTCTGCTGTTTCATGTCGCTGCATTTATAAAAAAGATAAACAATGAAACTTACCGTAAACCAACAAAGCATAGAAACCGAGGCTAAGAACCTCGAAGAACTCGTTGCCGAACTGAACCTTCCGAATCAGGGAGTAGCTGTAGCGGTTGACAACCGCTTGGTGAAACGCAACGAATGGGCCGACTACGCCTTGACCGACGATGCAAAAATCACCATTATCAAGGCTGCCTGCGGAGGGTAAACAGCTGTTCGTTTTTTTCCTTTGTTCTTTTTTGAAATAAAAAAATATGTAAGCCCCGATGTCCCCGGGTGTGTTTCACATTATGGGCAACACCGGATGCTTACGCATTACCCTATTAAATATGTCAACACTTAAAATAGCAGACCGCGAGTTTTCATCGCGTCTTTTCCTGGGCACAGGTAAATTCCGCAGCAATGCCGAAATGAAAGAAGCCATTTTGGCTTCGGGTTCTGAAATGGTGACAGTGGCCATGAAACGTATCGAACTGAACGATACGCACGACGATATGCTGAACCACATTCAAGCCGACCACATTCAGCTACTGCCCAACACTTCGGGCGTTCGCACGGCCGAAGAGGCTGTGTTTGCCGCACAAATGGCCCGCGAGGCTTTCGGCACCAACTGGCTGAAACTGGAAATTCATCCCGACCCGCGCTACCTTTTGCCCGATAGCACCGAAACGCTCAAGGCTACCGAGGAATTGGTAAAAATGGGCTTCGTCGTTCTTCCTTATTGCCAGGCTGACCCCACGCTGTGCAAACACCTGGAAGAGGCCGGCGCTGCGGCTGTGATGCCCCTGGGTGCGCCCATCGGCACCAACCGCGGACTGCAAACGCGCGACTTTTTGCGCATCATCATTGAGCAGAGCACGGTGCCCGTAGTCATCGATGCCGGTATCGGTGCGCCGAGCCATGCTGCCGAGGCTATGGAAATGGGTGCTTCGGCTTGCCTGGTAAACACGGCTATTGCTGTGGCCGGACACCCTGCCGGAATGTGGGGCCGGACGACCTGCCGAAATGGCCAAGGCTTTCAAAATGGCAGTTGAGGCCGGACGCATGGCCTACGAAGCCGGACTGGCTGCACAGATTCATTCGTTCGAGGCCAAAGCCAGCTCACCGCTGACGGCTTTCCTCAACGATTAGTGTTGCGGTCCAGGCAGGTATGGCACAGTGCATTGCCTGCTTACGCATATTCTTCGATTCAAAAAAATAATGGTTGAATGTTTTCAGACGAACTTTTAAAATATTCATGGGATGAGACCACTGAAGCCATTGCGCGCAAAACCGATGCCGACGTGCGTCGCGCCTTGCAAAAGACGCACTGCGACGTAGACGATTTCATGGCTCTCATTTCGCCTGCTGCCGCTCCTTATCTGGAGGAAATGGCACAGCTTTCGCGTCGCTACACCGAAGAGCGTTTCGGACGTACGATGTCGATGTTTATTCCGCTTTACCTCACCAACTCCTGCACGAACTCGTGTGTGTACTGCGGCTTTCACATAGCCAACAAAATGGCACGCACCATCCTGACTCCCGAGGAAATGGTAAAGGAATACGAGGCCATCAAGCAGTTAGGCCCCTTCGAGAACCTGCTGCTCGTTACGGGCGAAAACCCTGCCAAGGCCGGAGTGCCTTACTTGGCCAAGGCGTTGGATTTAGCCAAGCCTTACTTCTCGAACCTTAAAATCGAGGTGATGCCGCTCAGTGCCGAGGAGTATGCTGAACTTACGCGCCACGGCATGAATGGCGTGATTTGTTTTCAGGAAACCTATCATCGCGAAAACTACAAACTGTATCATCCACGCGGCATGAAGTCGAACTTCGAATGGCGTGTCAACGGTTTCGACCGCATGGGGCAGGCCGGCGTTCACAGCATCGGTATGGGTGTGCTCATCGGTTTGGAAAAGGAATGGCGTACGGACCTCACCATGATGGCTCGCCACCTGCGTTACCTGCAAAAGCATTACTGGCGCACAAAATACAGCGTGAACTTTCCGCGTATGTGTCCGGCCGAAAATGGCGGCTTCCAGCCTAACTGCATCATGACCGACCGCGAATTGGCGCAGCTCACCTTTGCCATGCGTATTTTCGACCACGATGTCGACATTTCATACAGCACGCGCGAAGACGCCGACTTCCGCAACCACATGGCCACGCTGGGTGTCACAACCATGTCGGCCGGTAGCAAAACGGAACCGGGTGGATATGCCACACATGTCGAGGCGCTGGAACAGTTTGAAGTAACCGATCCGCGCTCCGTGGCCGAAGTGACGCAGGCTTTGCAGCTTGCCGGAGTCGAGCCGGTGTGGAAGGACTGGGACGGTTCGTTCGACCATATTAAATGTATGAAATCATCAAACTAAACTGTGTACTGCGGACTGACTGCGGCGTTCGGTGACGCCTTGCGCACCGAAGAAACAGCTCTTTTTTCACGCAGAAAGGACATGATTACCTTGGGCTTGCCTTCATCGACAAACTGTGGTAACCATGCCCTTTTTTGCTTACTTCATGGGGGCATTTTTTGGGATTGAATCATTACAAATGGAACATAACAATCAACTTTCAACTTCCTTTGCGCGTTACGAACGCCAAATGCTTTTGCCCGAGATTGGCGCAGAAGGCCAGCAGTTGCTGCACAATGCCCGTGTGCTCATTGTGGGTGCCGGCGGTTTGGGCTGCCCGATTGCCATGTGTCTGGCTGGGGCAGGAATCGGTACTTTGGGACTGGTTGACAACGACACGGTGTCGGTGAATAACCTGCACCGGCAAGTGCTTTACACCGAAAAGCAAGTGGGATTGCCCAAGGCTACGGAGGCGGCACGCAGATTGGGCGAAATGAACAGCGAGGTGTGTATCGAGGCGCATGCCGTCCGACTCTCGGCTGATAACGCGGCTACGCTCATTGCCCAATACGATATGGTGGTTGACGGATGCGACAACTACCAAACGCGCTACTTGATTGACCGTGTGTGTCGGGCGCAGGGCAAGCCTTACGTTTATGGAGCGGTTGAGGGTTGGTGCGGCCAGGTGTCGGTATTTCATGTCGGACCGCAGGCTTGCTCGTATGCAGAACTTTTTCCTGAGGCGCCGAAACCCAGCGACAATCCGCTGAAAGGCAAGGAAATTACGGCTACGGTTACAGGGTGCATCGGTAGCATCATGGCGCAACAGGTTATTCAGCTAATCTGTCGCTGTGGCCATCCGCTCGTTAACCGTTTGTGGAGCATAGACCTTCGCACGCTCGAATGCTTGACCATGAACTTGCGCTAAAGGAGAGGTCAAGTTAGGCTGCACCTCAGCACTGCAAACGAAAAAACGGGCTTTTTCAAGCGATGCATTCGGTTTGCACTAACTTTGGTTTTGCCCAAGTTAGGCGGCACCTCAGCACTGCAAAAGAAAAAACAAGCTTTTTCTTTTGCAGTGCATTCGGTTTGCACTAACTTTGCACCTTGATTAAACAAAATGGCGATGAACCCTCTCGACCTAAGTCAAAAATATTACGCAG
>FR901785.1:0-3563 GCA_000437675.1 Prevotella sp. CAG:891 | reverse complement strand
CATACAAAAATACTACACAGACAATCACCCGCTCTACCGTCTGCTGGTGCACCACAGCAAGCAGGTAACAGAACGTGCTTTGGCTATCATTGATGCACGACCTGCATTGGCTATCAACCGTGACTTCGTGGCACAGGCTGCCATGCTGCACGATATAGGTGTATTCCTGACAGATGCTCCGGGTATTCACTGCCACGGCACAGAACCCTATTTGATGCACGGCTATCTGGGCGCGGAACTGATGCGGAAAGAGGGATTCCCGGAAATTGCCCGCGTGTGTGAACGACATACGGGTACCGGACTGACACCCGAAGTAATTAGCGAACGGAATTTACCCCTGCCCATGGGAGATTACCGCCCGCAAACACTCGAAGAACAGCTCATTTGCTACGCCGACAAGTTTTACTCAAAAAGTCACCCCAAACGGGTGCGCACCATTCCCGACACTGCTGCCAGTTTAGAAAAATTTGGGGCAGATAGCGTCAACATTTTCCTTAATTGGGCTAAATTGTTTGAATTATAGGTGTATGCCGGTCTCCAAATAAGGAGGGCTGTTGCACCCAACGGTTATATATGCGATTAGTTTCACTCACATTATTTGCGTTCCTGACCACCGCTTCGGTAGTGGCCGGGCATTCGGCGTTTGTACCAACCGGAACCGCTTATGTGGCACTTTCGGACACAACTCCGTATGATTCTGCCCTGAACCGACATTCTGCAGATTCGGTGCGGCAGAACCAAGTGACGCAAATCACACGGGCCAAGGCCGATTCGGCAGTGACGCAAACTCCTGCCGTTCCGCGCATGCCACGAATGGCCAACGATACGTTGAAAGCAGAGCGAACGCTTGCATTGCCCGATTCTGCGGTGGCCAAAACTGCTAACGATTCGACAGCGGCCGATTCCGTTAAACCGAAAAAACCGGGTATCGATTCGCCTGTTGAGTATGTGGCCAAGGACTCCATGGTGTACGATGCCGACTCCAAACTCGCTTACCTTTACGGTGAATCGAAGGTTACTTACATGAACATGAACCTCGATGCCGAAAAAATCACCATGAACATGGATTCGAGCATGGTGTATGCCGAAGGTAAACGTGACTCTACCGTTAAGGGGGGTATCAAAGGTAAACCGGTGTACAAGCAGGGCAGTGAGCGGTACGACAGCGAACGTATGTCGTTCAACTTCAAAACCAAAAAGGGCTTTATCAGCAATGTGGCCACCACGCAGGGAAATGGTTATTTGCAAAGCGAAAAGTCGAAACGTACGGACGATGGTACCCTCTTCCTGGAACATGCCAAATACACCACTTGCGATGCGGAACATCCTCACTTCTATCTGAAACTTTCCAGAGCCAAAGTGCGACCGGGCAAGGATGCCATTTTCGGTCCGGCTTACCTCGTGGTGGAAGATGTGCCGCTGCCTCTGGCTGTGCCTTACGGATTTTTCCCCTTTAATAAAAAGTATTCATCGGGCTTTATCATGCCTTCGTATGGCGATGAAACCAGCCGGGGTTTCTACCTGCGCGACGGTGGTTACTACTTGGCCCTGAGCGACTACATGGATCTGAAGCTGCTGGGCGAAATTTACACCAAGGGCTCGTGGGGCGTGAGCGCAGAAACAAACTACAACAAGCGTTACCGCTACCGAGGCAACCTCTATTTCAGTTTCCTGCGCACGGTCGAGGGCGAAAAGAACATGCCCGACTACGCTGTGACCAAGAGCTTGAAACTGCAGTGGACACACACCAAGGACTCAAAGGCCAACCCCAACACCAGCTTCTCGGCGCGTGTGAACTTTGCTTCGGAAAACTACGAGCGTTCAAACTTGGAAAGTATGTACAATCCGCTTTCCTACACGCAAAGCACCCGAGCCAGTTCCGTGAGTTTCAGCCACACGTTTCCGAACATCGGCCTTACGATTTCGGCTTCGGGCAACTTGACGCAGAATATGAAGGACTCGAGCATTGCTGTGACGTTGCCCGACCTCAGCATTTCGCTCTCCAGGTTCTATCCCTTCAGACGCAAACACCAGTCGGGCAAGGAGCGGTGGTACGAAAAGATTTCAATGTCGTACACCGGACAGATGTCGAACTCCATTACGACGAAGGAAAGTCAGCTATTCAAGTCGAACCTCATTAAGGATTGGCGCAATGGTATGCAACACAACATACCCATCGACGCTACCTTCCAACTTTTTAAGTACATCAACATTTCGCCTTCGTTCACCTTCCGCGACATCATGTACGCCACCCGCGTCAACCGTTCGTGGAGCGAGGAACTGCAACAGGAAGTGTGCGACACCACCTACGGATTTTACAACCTGTACGACTGGCGCGTAGCCATTTCGGCGAATACCACCCTCTACGGTTTTTACAAACCCACCCCCAAACTGTTCAAGGGTAAGATTCTGGCCATTCGCCACGTGTTCAAGCCCTCAATAAGTTTCAGCTATTCGCCCGACTTCACCTCGTCGCGTTATGGTTACACCAAACACTACGACAAGGTAGACCGGCAGGGCAATGTGAGCCGCGTGACGTATTCGCCCTATTCGGGCAGCCTTTACGGCTATCCGTCGGGAACGATGTCCGGACTCATTACAATGTCGGTGTCGAACAACCTGGAAATGAAAGTGAAGAGCGATCGCGACTCGACCGGCGAACGCAAAATTTCGCTCATCGACGAACTTTCGGGTACGCTGTCGTATAACATGGCTGCCAAAACGCGCCCGTGGAGCGACTTGCTGATGCGCGTCCGCTTACGACTGACCAAAAACTACACCTTTTCGCTCGCAGCGAACTTTGCCACTTATGCCTATAAGTTCGACGAAAAAGGCAATGTAGTTCCCAGTGACCGTACGGAATGGAGCTACGGACGTTTCGGACGTTTCCAGGGTATGTCGCAAAATATCTCCTACACGTTCAACAATCAGACGTGGAGCAAATGGATGGACAAACTGCACGGCCGCAAAAAGTCGGACTACGAAACAGCTTCCACCTCATCAGACGAAACCACCGACGATGTGGAGGACGCCAATATCGACCCCGAATTGCGCGAAGCCAAGAAAGGCGGTAAAAAGAAAAAAGAGAAAGCCAAAATCGATTCCGACGGCTACATGTCTTTTTCACTTCCCTGGTCGCTCACCCTCTCGTATGGTGTGACCATGCAGGAAGACCGCAGCCGTAAAATCAATGTGCGCCGCATGCGTTACCCCTTCTCGTTTACCCAAACGCTCAACGCATCGGGTTATCTGCGCATTGCCGATGGATGGAACATCACCTTCACTTCGGGCTACGACTTCGAAATGAAGAAACTTTCGATGACCACCATGTCGCTCTCGCGCGACCTTCACTGCTTCGAAATGTCATGTTCGGTTGTATTGAAGCCCTACTCTTCGTTTAACTTCACTTTCCGTGCCCGCGCTTCAGAATTGGCCGATGCACTGAAATGGGATAAACGCAGTTCGTACTCAACGAACGTTGAATGGTACTAATACCACATTTACCCCAAGGTAACAAATATTTTAAAAATGAAGTCGTCTGAACTTTTATGAATTTCAAGATT
>FR901784.1:5782-18413 GCA_000437675.1 Prevotella sp. CAG:891 | reverse complement strand
TCGGTCGCTGCCGCCGCTTGCTGCTGCGCGAATTGCGCCGTTTCATCGAACGTCCGCTCAGCGACTCACAGCTTGCTGCTGCCAAAAAGCAACTCTGCGGTCAGGTGGTTATCTCGACCGACGCTGCCGAAGGCTATGCCCTGGCCCTCGGCAAAACCTTTGCCCACTACGGCACCCACCGCAACGTCAGCGCGCTTTGCAGTCGCATCCGCGAAATCACTGCTGCCGATGTGCAGCAAGTGGCCGCTGAGATTTATGCCGACGACCGCCTGACAACGCTCATATACCGATGAATACGCGATTTTTCTGAAAATTCATGGCATTATTCTCATCCGCCCAACTTAAACAGACTGCAGCCGAACTTGGTTTTTCGGCTTGCGGTATAGCCCAGGCAGCCCCCCTCAGTGCCACACGGCAGGCTGAGCGGCGTGCCTGGCTGGCAGAAGGTTATCAGGCCGATATGCTGTATTTAGAGCAGCACACCGACAAACGCTTTGACCCCCGGCTGCTGCTCGAAGGCGCACGTACGGTAGTGAGCCTCGCTGTTAATTACTATCCCGGTTCGTGGGACGAACTGGCCCGCGAACTTGCCGGAACCATTGACGCTCATGACACCGATGAAAAGGCCGGAATCAACGATGAAAAGGCTGATTTTACCGATGAAAAGGCCGAAAATGTGGCATTCCATCAGCCCAACGCCTGGCACTTGGCACGTTACGCCTATGGCACCGACTATCATGAAGTGGTGAAATCCATGCTTCGCAGTTTAGCCCAAGCCATGGGTTGGACCACCGAAACCGAAGTACGCTGTTTTGTTGACACGGCCCCCATCGACGAAAAGTATTGGGCAGAGCAGAGCGGCATAGGCTGGCGTGGTCGTCATTCGCAGCTTATTGTGCCCCATGCTGGCAGCTATTTCTTTTTAGGCGAGTTACTCATCGTACACGAAGCCGACCACTACGACCAACCGCATTCCCCGCAGTGTCCGCCTCATTGTCGGCGTTGCATTGATGCCTGTCCCACGTCGGCGCTTCGAGGCGACGGCACGCTCGATGCCCGTCGTTGTCTGTCGTATCTCAGCATAGAGCACCGCGGTCCTTTGCCACCCGAAGCCGCCCAGAAGATGTCGCCCTGTATTTATGGATGTGACCGTTGTGCCGAAGCCTGTCCCTTTAATCGTATGGCGCGTCGCACCACGATTGATGCCCTCCGTCCTCGCCCCTCCCTGCTCGCCATGACTCCTGAAGGCTGGATTAACCTCAGTGTGGAGCAGTATCGTGAATTATTCCGGAAAAGTGCGGTGAAAAGGGCCAAATTCGAGGGAATCACGCGCAACATTCAAGCTGTGGCACAAACGCACTTACGCTCTGAAGCAGCAGAACGCGATTCCGGCTCAGTCGCAAAAGCGTGTGGTAAAACTTAACGACGCATCATGTGTCTCAGACAGGCCTACCTGCCTTACTTTCTGTACGAAGCCGCAGCGTTTAGCTTCCTCACAACGCTACTGCCCTTACACATATTTTTGCTACTCAGCCTCTGCTTTCTCGACAGAATCCTAAACGGGTTCACCCAAAATAAAAACGGGAAAACCTTTTAGTCTTCCCGTTTTATTTTTTATATACGATGCTTTATAAGATTACCAACATGGCTTTTTGCGTGCCATTCATATAATGTACGGTTAATAGATGTGTGCCATGCAATGAACTGATGTTTACAGGCATTTTGGCAGTTTGGAGCACTTTGCGGCCACTGATGTCGCAGATGCTAATTTCTTTTACATCGCCATTGACATACAGCATTCCGTTGTCGGTATGGTACAATACATTGTTGTCCGTTTCAACGCTTTCAATAGCTGTTGTTTTTTTATCGTTCACGGTGAATGCGATAGCACTGTTGTATTTGGCAACCGTCATTTCTTTCGAAGTATCGAATTTTCCCCAGCCATACCAGTAACCGCAACCTTCGTTCTCGCTACGATCGTACGCTTTGAAGAATACACCAGACAAAGAATTGTAGTCCCAATTCAAGTCTGTAAATACTGCCAGATTTCCGCCGGTATATTCAAATTCCGTGGTCAAGGGTATATCCAGAACACAATCCTTGGGAGTAGCTCCTGTCATTTTCAAGGTAGCTTCGCCTTCGTAAACGAGTGTCATTTCGTTTAAAGGAATCCAACCTTCAGCAGCGTTTTCATGGGTGGTGTTTGCCATATAAACCTTTACGGGGAATGATTTACCCATGAATGACGTACCTACATAAGAGATTTGCTTGATGTATTTTTGGCTAAATCCTAATTCTTCAGGTTTGTAGATGTTGAGAACACCACTATTGCTGTCGTAGAGAGCGAACGGAGCAAATTGGGTTGTACCTTCAGAGAGTGTACCAACTTTGAAAGTTGAGGAGTTTCCTGCATCCTGCACGTTTACTTTGAATGCATCAGTGCTGTTATCTTCAGGCGTTGCATCTTCATCGCAAGTAATCGTGGCTTTAACAGCGGTCACGCTCTTATCCGCAGGTGTCCAATCCAATGCGTATTCTTTAAATTCACCGGGTTGGATGGCAGCAGGAGACGTTAAGGCGGTTAACACCTTGTCGGTGGCAACATCCTTCAGTTCAATTTTGAAATCAGAAACAGCTTTTGAACCTTTATTGTTGACCTGTACGAGGTAGCGTGAGGCAGCTTCCAAAGCAGGAGTGGCATCACCATCAATAGCTGTAGCTATCATATTCTGTCCGGCTAATTCCTTTACAGCCATGCTGTGCATGAATAAGAAGTTGGCATTAGGACCTGAAAGCGATTTGATGGCTAATTGATAATCATTGCTCGTAGTCGGTGTGAACGAGAATGTAATGTCAGCTGAAGTCCAGTTGGTTGAGTATTGGTCAAATTTCTGAATAGAGATAGGGTCTTTGCCATCTTTCAAAAGTACGAACTCAAAATCGCAAATACCATATATATAAATACCAGCAGTTACTTCGTAGTTTTTTCCGGCTTCAAATGCAAATATATGCGAAGCTGCATAATCTTCGCCAGCACCCGCAGACACAGGTTTGTATGCCCACGAACGACGTTTGTTGGCAGCGTTTACCTGCAATTTCCAACCGTTTCCGTCACCATCGGCATCAATGGCTACCCATTGTGACGCATCTTCATCATTACTGAAATCACAAGTATATGGCAATGCGTTTTTCGGGCCGAGTACCATAGTCTCCGAAGTTACTTGTCCGCCTTGACCTGCCATGTTGTTGGCGATAATGGTATACGAACATGCACGCGGTTTACCAGTTACCTTGTCGGTTATTGTCAACTCTTTGGTATTTTCAGTCACAACGATGCTGTCGTTACGCATCACGCGATACGACACTTCTGCCGGATTGAACCAACCGCCGTTAGTGCTTGCAACAGGTGCATCCCAAGTCAAAGTTACCTGATCAATACCTTCTTTCTTGAGCTTGATATTTTGGGCTTCCGCGGGGGTGTCAACACCAACGAAAGCAGATATTTCGGCAGGGGCACCATTGCCATTAGCGTTCGAAACAACCACACGATAAATCACATTTCCTCCTACAAAGTTATCTTCGATTTTGTCAAGGAATGACGATTTCTCACCAGGATTACCCGCAATGGTTGAAACCAATTTATCATTACGATAGATTGAAATCTTTGTGATTTCAGTAAGAGGTTCGCCGCCAAAGAGTTTTGACGGATTGACCCATTCGAGGGTTGCTTGGGGCTGTCCATTTTCGCCAGCTACAACTTTCAAATCGGTGGCAGCAGCTGGAGTATTGGCTGCAGATGCCGAGAAGGGGATATAAAGACCCACAATTTGACCCTCGTTGCCGATAGCACCTAAGCGGGTTACTTGTGCTGTCAGCGTATCGATGGTAGCCATAAACGATTCGTCTAATTGAACAGGACCTTGCACGGTTGAAGTTTGAGCCGCCCAATAAAGTGTACCCGTGGTGTGATCAAACTCCATGGTTTGCATGTAGTTAGGCGTTTCGTTTAATTGGGCTACTTCGGTCACTTCGCCTGTGGTCTTGTTAATCTTGCATAAGTAACCATCGAAGGAGATGGCAAACAAGTCACCTTGATAAGTACAGGCCAATGTAAAATAACGCTTGGGAAGTGAGAATTTCTTAGTTGCAACAGCTGTATTAAGGTCGATGGTGTAAAGCTCCGAAGCATTATTGTCGCTATTTACGGCAATAGCCCACATGGTAGATGTGGCATAGTCGTATGACATGTCGTTAATTTTCGATGAAAAACCACTGAGTACACCCACACGAGTATATTTACCAGTTTTTACATCTACTCTGAGCAGAGAATCGGGTACTTCTGCACCGATTTCATTTGTTTTAATAGTTTCGGCATAATACGCATCATTTGCGTATGCGCCGGCAAATACATCAGTTTTACCAAACTGAACAATTTGATTGTAGGTCGTAAAGTTTCCTTCTAAAGGAAATGAAACGAGCGAGTTGACCTTACGATACTCTGTTTCGTCAAGAGTAAGGATGCCATAGGCTACCTTATTTTCAGCAAATGCTGAAATGGCTGCTAGAACAACAACAAGTGTGAGTAAGAACTTTTTCATAAAGTGTGGATTAAAAGTAGAACATTCAGGTTTTTAAATACAGATAGGGCCTTAATTCTTTATAATGTGTTATTTGTTTACAGAACTAATAAATCTTATTTCATATTGCAAATATATAAATAATAATTTGTGTCAAAATGATATTCGTTATTTTTTTGGAAAAACTTTTACACATAAATCCCATTGATAGTTCTGTTCGTTTCGGTTTTGTGAAGCATCTTAATGAAGTTAGTTTCTAAAAAAACACTTGGAAACTCTATAAAATATGAGTTTCCAAGTGTGGATAGGTTTCCTAAGAATAAGGTGAGATGTTTGAAGTGGAGGTTAGGCTCTGAACAGTTCCTTCAGTACGGCCAGCGATTTGAGTTCCGGAAAGTTCGGAAGGTGCAGGCGGTAGTAGAGGTTGATGTATTCCAACATACGCGAACGGTCGGCACCCGAGAATTTGAAGAAGCGCATGTTGTCGTAGCGCATACGCATGAGCAGCGGAACGAGGGCTGCATCGCGCGGTTCGAGAAAGTCGGGGTGAAGGGGCTGCTCGGCGGTGAAGTCGGACGAACGGAGGTCGAAGTAATAACCCGGTTGGGTGGTTTCGACATTCGGCATGAAACCCAAAAAGCGCGTGAGCCTGAGTAAGAACACAAGGTGGAAACTGGCAAAGCCGGTTTCGCAGGCATCGAGCCACTCAATGGAGCGTAGCACGTAGGTGAAAATGCTTTGGTGGTCGGGTTCGGACTTTACCGCATGATACAGAAACTCGGCCAGAAAAAGGGCCATCGCGCCTTTGTAGGGGTCGTAGGGCACGGTGCTGAGGTTGAGCAAGGTGTTTGCCGCCGTGGGGCGTTGCAGTTCGGCACGCGGACGTTCCTGCCATTCGACGCTGAGTACTGCCAGAGGCTGAAACAGGGCATGGCGAACTGCTGTACGTTTGGCGCGTGAAATTCTGACGAGCATGCCTACGCAGCCTTGCTGTTCGGTCAGTAGGTTGGCAATGAAGTGTTCATCGTTGTACTTCACCACATTCAGTACAATGGCATTTGAACGCATAGTTTTACGGTTATGGGTTGGTGAAATGCTTACCAGTATTATGCTTACCAGTATTTAGCAATGGGTTATGCTTCGCGCACAGCCAGTTTGAAACGGATGCGGAAATTCTGACGTTCGGCGTCCCAGTTGGTGCCGAGTAGCAGAAATTCGCCCAATTCGCCGGTGCTCTTGACGTGGGCTCCGATGCAGGGACATACGTCGTAGTTGCCGATGCGCACGAGTCGCAGCGTTTCGCTGGCATTTTCGGGCAAACGGTCGGTTTTTACTTCGTCGGGTACTTCGCTGAGGCTTACATATTCGTAGGTTACGGGCAGGTCGTCCGCAATCAGGCGGTTCATGGTGTCGACAATTTCCTGTACCTTTTCGGCGGATGGTTCCTCAGGCAGTGAAAAGCTGATTTTGCTTTTTTTCCGTTCGATGTGGGCATTGCGCGAGCGTTCGCAGCCAAACATGCGTACCATCGTACGGTTGAGTAAGTGTTCGGCGGTGTGCATGGGCGGATATTCCGCCTTGTTGTGTTCGTTGAGTTGCGGTTCGTTCATGTGTGTGTGGCGTTTGTAGCGCGTGTTCGGTGTGTATGAATGTGGATAATTAACCTGCCGTTCAGTTGATGCTGTCGATTTCTTCTTTCGTCAGTCCTGTAGCTCCCATAATTAACGCTATTGCAGCACCTGATGCTTTCAGAAAGCGAGCCACTTCGATGGCTTTGTTTTTGGCTCCTTCAGCAAGTCCTTCAGCAAGTCCTTTTTCATGTCCTTCGAACCGTCCTTCTTCGCGTTCGGTAATAATATTGTTGCGCAGAATGACGATGTTGTCTAAGTGGCGGTAATAGGCTTTCAGTTCATCGTGGGTCATCATGGCCAGTTTCAATTTTTTGCGCGCTTCGTCCAATCCGGGCGCAGTGGCATTTGAAGGAATATCGCCGGTGTTGAGGTAATAAATCCATTCTTCAAGCGGACTTTTGGCCACTTGGTTGAAACCGTTGACTTTCAGAATGTAGTATTCCGGATAGAGCTGGCTGACCGTATCGGCCTTGAAGGTTTGCCTCTGGAAGGGGGTGAGTTCGAGCAAGTCGTTGGTGTGGATGCCGCGGAACTCGGTTTTGCCGTGGTACACGTAGTCCTTGCCGTGACCCAACGAGAAGTAAACAATGTTGATGCTGTAAACCTTGCGTACTTTGGCGTAATTGTCGCCTCGCTCAATGTATTCCGTCACGAGTTTCGACGTGCCGAAGAGCATGCGCTGGAAGTAAGCGTACTCGCTGTTGTTCTGTATTTCAATCAGAAAAAGTTCGCCTTTTGAGTCTTCGGCAAGTATGTCGACGCGGTTGTACTTATCGAATTCGTCCTCCTGGTTGCTTTCGCTTTCCAGCAGTTTCTGAATCACAATTTTTTCACCTAACAGCGTGGTGAGAAAACCTTCCAATACGCTGAAATTGGCCTTGTTCCTGAGCAATCGTTTCATGGCCCAGTCAAAACGAATCACTTGGTTATTCTTGTTGCTGTTCATAACTTTCTAACATATTGGTTTACAATGAACAAAGGTAAGAAGAAATCTCAATATTTACAATAAAATCAACTTGGGTTGGTGGCTTCAAGTAGCAAAAAATGTTGGTTAGCAAGCGTGACGCGACGCATGAAAAATCCCCGTTTCGTCGCTGATGCTTAACAGTGTCAGCGATGAAACGGGGAAAAATGATGTGTGACGCCAGCGCAAAAAATGCGTTTACCAAATGGCGAAGTTCACCTGATTTGTTAGAAAATCATGGCACCAAACGGAAAAACAGGCTGATTATTTTCATATAAATTTACTTACTCAACGATTTGCTGTTTAACATTTACGGCAAAGGAACCGGTGAGGCTTGGAAGGTTTACCCATACAAAACGTTACAGAAGCAAAAATCCCCCAAAATGAATCCCCGTTTCTTCGTTTTACTCCTTGGCAGAGTTTAGGAAGAAGCGGGGATTTCACAAAGTAAAATTCAACCAGTTTGAAAAGCAAGGGGCTTAATTGGCTTGCGGAATGTAGTCGGTGGCACCTTTGTCCTCTTCGTGACGGATGTGTTCCATTGAACCGTCGAACTGCGTGTGCTGAGGCTGCGATACCTGACGTGCATAGCGACTGACGCTGAGAATCATGCCAATGTAAATACAGTTGATAAGTGTCGACGTACCGCCACGGCTGATGAGCGGAAGCGGCTGGCCGGTTACGGGGAAAAGGCCTACGGCTACCATCATGTTGAGCACTGCCTGCGAAACGATGAGCAGCGTAAGCCCCATGGCAAGCAAGGGCGGGAAACTCCTTTCGCACCTACTGGCTATGCGCCCGGCACGGAATAGCAGCACAATGTAAAGAAAGGCTACAAAGGCAGCTCCAATCAGCCCCAATTCCTCGATGATGATGGCGTAGATAAAGTCGGAAAAAGCCTGGCTCAGAAAGTCGCGCTCAACCGAATTGCCCGGCATCTTACCCACAATGCCGCTCGAAGCAATGGCAATGTTGGCGTGGGCAACTTGTGCGTCGGCATCGATGTCGAAAAGCGAAGGATCGTTTTTTACGGCTTCGTTATCCTCGCCAAAATGCGATTCAATACGCGACGACCAGGTGCCCAAACGGTGCAAACCCGGCACTTCGCTCAGTTCGCTGTTTGAGCCGATGCCAATAATCAGGCTGATGCCCATCATGCCCAACAGCACGATGACACCCAGCAGCTTGCCGATTTGGATGAGCGATACGCGGCCTATAAACATCATGAGCACCACTACGCCAAAAAGCAGACAGGCTGTTGAAAGGTTTTCGGTGAAAATGAGTCCACAGATGGGTAGCGTGCAGTAAAGAATGTTGCGAAAGGCATATTTGCTTGCGCCCGCTTCAGTTTGCATGCGCGAAAGAATGAGGGCTACGGCAATGACCACGGCTCCTTTGCCAAGTTCGGAGGGTTGGAAGGGAATGCCGAAAAAGTCGTACCAACGGCGGGCACCATTGGTTACGTCGCCCGTGATAGAGGTGACTAACAGCAGAATGAATGCAAGCGGGTAGAGCAGAATGGGAATGGCCTTGAACAGCCGGCAGGGTATTTTGTGAACGAACAGCACAATGATAGTGCCGCCCGTGAGAAACAGTGCCTGCTTGATAAGAGGGTCCCAAAAACTGCCACTGCGGTAGCTGAGCGTGCTGGCGGCACTGAACACCTCGACGAGCGAGATGATGCAGAGCAAAAAGTAAACGGCCCAGACTACGCGGTCGCCCATGAATAATGAACCTAATGATTTCATGCCAAATGATGGGAATGAAGTGTTGAAGGGAAAGGATAGTGAAGTGAAAGCGGTTTCAAATCAGCCTATGCCCGTTCGGCCCAGTTTTTCACCCAGGTCTTGAACTGTTCGCCGCGGTCTTCCATGTTGCGGAACAGATCGAAGCTGGCGCAGCACGGACTGAGCAGCACGGTATCGCCGGCATGAGCCAACTGAACGGCTTGCTCCATACATTCGGCCATAGAGTGAGTGTCGGCCACGGGTAAACCAAGCGCATCGAACGAAGCATGCAGTTTGGCATTGTCAACCCCCATGTAAACCAAGGCACGGCATTTTTCGCGCACCATGGGCACAATGTCGGCATAGTCGTTGCCCTTGTCCTTACCGCCAAGAATCAGCACCACGGGCGTGGTCATGCTTTCAAGGGCGCAGTGGCAGGCATCGACGTTTGTCGCCTTAGAGTCGTTGACAAAATGAATGCCATTGACTGTACCAGCCTTTTCAAGTCGGTGCTCCACGCCGGGAAAGTCAGAAAGTCCCTGACGCACCACTTCGGGGTCGACCCCTGCAGCCAGTGTGGCCAAGGCAGCCGCGATGGAGTTGCGCAAGTTGTGTTTGCCCGGCAGCGAGAGCTGGCAGAGCGGCATGCTGAACGGTACGGGACTATTGATTACCAATTCGCCATTTTGCGCCCATGCCACAGCACCTTCCGACGGCTCGTCGGTAAATCCGCAGCGTTTTACTGCAGTTTCTCGCTTGTTCAAGGCCTGCGGCACATAGTTGTCCTCCATCCAGTAAATGAACGAGTCGGTCGGCCCTTGATTTTGCAGAATGCGCATTTTTGAGTTCACATAGTTCTGCATTTCAAAGTTGTAGCGGTCGAGGTGGTCGGGCGTGATGTTCAGCAGCACAGCGATGTCAGCGCGGAACCGATACATATTGTCGAGCTGAAATGACGACAGTTCGATGACGTAGGTGCTGTGCGGAGTTTCGGCCACCTGCAGTGCCAGACTGTGTCCGATGTTACCAGCCAGTCCCACGTCGGCGCCCGCCTTTTTCAGAATGTGGTAAATGAGCGAAGTGGTAGTAGTTTTACCGTTGCTGCCCGTAATGGCAATCATGCGTGCATCCGTGTAGCGCGCGGCAAATTCAATTTCGCTGAGAATGGGCGTACCCTTTTCAATGAGTCGGGCCACCATGGGAGCCGTGTCGGGAATGCCCGGGCTTTTCACCACCTCGTCGGCATTGAGAATCAGTTCCTCGGTATGTTTGCCTTCTTCAAAAGCTATGTGGTGTTTGCGCAGCATTTCCTGGTAGCGCGGTTTGATGCTACCCATGTCCGAAACGAACACTTCGTAACCTTTTTGCAGTGCCAGAATGGCGGCACCCACGCCGCTTTCGGCGGCACCTAAAACAACTAATCGCATATTTCTTTGCATGCTATTTTTGCGAAACTGCTTTGAAACTGATTCCTTCCTTCGAGGGGCGGATTTCTGGTTCAAAGCAGTTTCAGTATGGTTCGTTATCTGATTTTCAGCGTAATGATGGTCAGTGCAGCCAGGATGATGGTAGTAATCCAAAAGCGGACGGTGATTTTCGACTCGTGCCATGCACCATTGGGCCATTTCATCAAGTATTTACACTCAGGGTCGAGCTGTGAGGGCAGCACTCTGAAATTATCGTGAATGGGCGTGCGCTTGAAAATACGCTGTTTCACGCCTTTGCGCTTACCCAGTTTGAAGTATTCCACCTGCAAGATGACGCTGAGGCTTTCAATCAGGAAAATACCGCAAAGAATGGGAATGAGCAGTTCTTTGTGAATAATGATGGCCAGCACGGCAATGATGCCGCCGATGGTCAGCGAGCCCGTATCGCCCATGAATATTTGTGCCGGATAGGCATTGTACCACAGGAAACCGATGAGCGCACCAATCATGGCACAAATAAATATTACCAGTTCCTGCGACCCCGGCACATACATGATGTTCAGGTACGAGGCAAATTCAATGTGGCTCGACACGTAGGCCAATATGCCCAGCGCAATACAGATGATGGCCGAATTACCCGCAGCCATGCCGTCCATACCGTCGTTGAGGTTTGCACCGTTCGATACCGCTGTAATCACGAAAATCGTAACCAGCACGAACACCACCCAACCGGCCTCCGTTTTGTATTTTCCGCAAAAGCCTACGAGGTCAGCATAATCGAAGTTGTTGTTTTTGACAAACGGAATGGTGGTAATGGTACTTTTAACCGGTTCGCTTTTATGCACAATTTCGGTGACGTTGCCGCGACGTTGCATTTCGATGTTTTCGCGAATGGTGGCATCAGGGCTCAAGTAGAGCGTCAGTCCCACGAACAAGCCGAGCAGTACTTGTCCCACGATTTTGTATTTGCCCGCAAGTCCGTCTTTGTTTTTCTTGAAAATTTTGATGTAGTCGTCCAAAAAACCCAAGATGCCCAGCCATACGGTGGTGACAATCATGAGAATCATGTAAATGTTTCGCAAACGGCCCAGCAGCAGGCAAGGCACGAGAATGGCCACAATGATGATGATGCCACCCATTGACGGTACATTGATTTTTTGTACCCCGAACGGGTCGATTTTAGCATCGCGCTGTGTTTCGCTGATGTTCCGACGCTTCATCCACTTAATGAAATATTCGCCGAACCAAGCCGAAATAACCAAGGCGAGAATAAGCGCTAACAGCGAACGGAACGAAATGTACGACCACATTCCGGTGCCGGGCAGACCGAACTGTTCGAGATAGCGGAAAAGATAGAATAACATATCGTGCTATTTATATGTATGAGTAAAAATTTAAGCTTCAAGACCGAAGGCACGGCGCACTTCCTCGTGATCGTCGAAGTGATGCTTCACGCCCTGCACATCCTGATAAGGCTCGTGGCCCTTGCCGGCAACGAGAATCACGTCGCCCGGTTGCGCCAACATCACCGCCGTACGGATGGCCTCGCGCCGGTCGCAAATGCTCAGCGTCTTCGCCTTCTGCTCCTCGTCGAGTCCGGCCAGCATGTCGTTGATGATGTCCTGCGGATTTTCGAAGCGCGGATTATCGCTCGTAATGATTACGCGGTCGGAACGCTTGGCAGCCTCCTGCGCCATAAGCGGACGTTTACCCTTGTCGCGGTTGCCACCCGCTCCACACACGGTAATGACCTGCGCCTTTCCACGCACAATTTCGTTGATGGCCGTCAGCACGTTTTCGAGCGCGTCGGGCGTGTGGGCATAATCAATGACCGCGCTGACACCCTTGGGCGAGCGAATGGCCTCGAAACGGCCGTTAACCGGTTTGAGAGCCGACAGGCTGCAAAGCGCAGTGTCGGGCGCAACGCCCAGTTGCAAGGCAGCGGCATACACAGCCAGCAAGTTCGACACGTTGAAGCGACCCACAAAGCGCACGCTCACTTCGCGGTTATCAATGTCGAGGAGCATACCCTCGATGCTTTCCTCCAGGATGCGTCCTTTGTGGTCGGCAGCCGTACGCGTTGAGTAAGTCTGCACCTTAGCCTTTGTGTTCTGCACCATGAACAAGCCATTGCGGTCGTCGGCGTTGGTAATGGCAAAGGCATCGCTTTCGAGGTTATCGAAGAAAGCCTTTTTCGCATCGCGGTAATTTTCGAACGTGCCGTGATAGTCCAGG
Source organism: Prevotella sp. CAG:891 (assembly GCA_000437675.1). Taxonomy (GTDB): domain Bacteria; phylum Bacteroidota; class Bacteroidia; order Bacteroidales; family Bacteroidaceae; genus Alloprevotella. The sequence goes on along the minus strand of FR901784.1, from coordinate 5,852 downwards.
TGGTCGCGTGTGAGATTCGTGAAAATGCCCCCGGTAAAGTGCAAACCACCGATACGCTTTTGATGAATGG
>FR901784.1:1180-5675 GCA_000437675.1 Prevotella sp. CAG:891 | reverse complement strand
AGCGTCACGGGGTCGGGCGTGGTGTGGTCAGCCTCGATGGCCCTACCGTCGATGAAGTTGCACACCGTAGAGCACAAGCCGCACTTGTGTCCCAGCGAGCGGAACAAATCGTAGAGCACAGTGGCAATGGTCGTTTTACCATTGGTACCCGTCACGCCCACCAGTTTCAGTTTGCGTGAGGGGTCGCCGTAAAAGCTCGTAGCCACCTTGCCGATAGCATCTTCGGTGTCGGCCACCTGTACGAGCGTCACGCCCTCAGGCGCATCGGTCGGCAGTGCATTCGTTTGCAGAACAGCCACGGCACCCAGTTCAATAGCCTTGCCGATGTAGGCATGGCCATCGGTTTGCGTACCTTTTACGGCTACAAACAAATTGCCGGGTTTTACTTGGCGTGAATCCATGTTCACGCCCGTTATCTCGCGTTGCAAGTCGCCGGCAGAGGCTACAACGTGAACGGTTTGAAGAATGTCAGACAATTTCATTGTCGTTCGGGATATTTTGTGGAAACTTTCGGGTTCGAGAACATGTGACATGTTCTCCTTCCAGAAAAAGAGGTAGTAAGCAGTTATTGCGCCGCCTTTTTTTCTGCCTTTTTCTGTTTAGCCTTCAGTTCCTGTTTATATTTTTTTTCGTCCTGAAGCGTCGGCGTCAGTTCCGGGTCCTCAGGTTCAGTTCTTTTAGATTTGGGCAGCTGTTCGGTAGCCGTTGTTTGCGGTTTCGGTTCCATTTTGGGCGCTGTTGGCGGATTACTGAGCGTCAGAATGATGGTTTGTCCGCGCGTCAGCTTCGTTCCGGGTTTGATGCTCTGCTTGTTTACGCGGCCCACGCCATAGAGCTGCACTTTCAGTCCCATTTTTTCCAATCGGAAAAGCGCATCGCGCGGACCGTAGCCCGTGACATCGGGCACCACGTCTGTTCCGTCAGCCTCTTCGCGGGTCAGCACCAATCCCGAGCCCGAAGTGTTGCAAGTGCCCCAGTTCGTGCCGTCGGTCTTGCTTTCAGTTTGTTTCCGGTAGCCGATGCCCAGTTGTCCGAGCACCTGAGCCGCTGCTTCGATGTTGCCCGAATTCACAAGCGGCATGAGCACGTTTGTCGTGTCGCGTGCCACACTGTAATCGTTGCTCCGACGCTGCGCCATGATGGTTTCAGCCACCCGCTTGAACACAGGGGCACACATACCGCCGCCCGAAGCCGGTGCACCCTTTTGGATGCAGACGATGCACGAGTAAAGCGGCTGTTCCGAAGGAAAGTAGCCCGCAAAGGAAATGAGATACTGCGCCGCAAAACCATTGCGCGTCCAAATCTGCGCCGTACCCGTTTTGCCCGAAGCATGGAAGAATCTGGAACCCGCTTTCTTGCCCAGCCCAACGCTTACTACCGACTCAAGAATGTCCTGAATGTTTTTTACAGCCTCAGGTTTAGCCATTCGTTCACGCAGCACCACGATGGGATATTCCTTCACGATTTCGCCATTTTTCATCACCGCTTTCACCAAGCGCGGCCGGAGCAGTTTACCATTGTTGGCAATGCCGTTGTAAAAGTTGACCGTTGTGATGGGTGGCACCTGCGATTCGTAGCCGATACTCATCCAGGGCAGAGCCGTTTTCGACCAGTTCGAACCATCGGCCTTCGGCATACGGATACGCGGTTTGGCGTAGCCCGGAATCGGAATTTTCAAGTCCTCGTTCACCCCGATGCGGTAAAGCCCTTCGACAAACTTTTGCGGATTGTCGTGATAGTAGCGGTCGATGAGAGTGCTCACGCCCACGTTAAGCGACTTTTGCAGAATTTGCGGCACAGTCACCACGCCACTACCGCCCGAGCGCCAGTTGGCATCGCGCATTTTGGCCCCGTACATATCCTTGATACCGCAGCCCACATCGACCACGTCGTCCATGTGAATGAATCCATCATCCATGCCCACGAGAAACGACATCGGCTTAAACACCGAGCCCGGTTCGTACAGGTTCTTTACAGCGTCGGCATTGATTTCCTGGTAAGTGCCATTAGCCGTTTTTTGCAAACTCGTCATAGCCTTGATGTCGCCGGTGGCCACCTCCATCAGGATGCAGATTCCCGAATTCGCGTCGATTTCGCGCAATTTGTCGGTCAATGCCTTTTCGCAGATGTCCTGCATACCGACGTTGATGGTTGTCACAATATCGTAGCCGTCCTCCGCCGGTTTGTCAACGATGGTCAAGTATCGGTTGCGCACACGCTGTCGGTGAGCAATGCCCGGTTTGCCACGCAGCACGCTGTCGAAGCTCAGTTCCAGTCCCGTTCGTGCCGAGTCCTTACCTTTGTACAAGTCGCCGATGGTTCGCATCGCCAGTTTGCCGTAAGGATTCTTTCGCGTTTTGATTTCCTCAACGTGGAAACCACCCCGGTTCGCCGAAAGTTTGAAGAGCGGCAGTTCCTTCACCTTTCGGTAAGTGATATACGACACCCTTTTGTGGTAGAGCGGCCAGTGGTGGCTTTTTTTAGCCCTTCCGTTGAGCAAGTGCTGTTTGAATTCAGCCGGATTGATATCAGGAATAATGGCGTGCATGCCCTGGCAAATACTGTCGATGGTGGCATGCAGTATGCTGTCGCGTTTGTGCTGTTCTTTTTGTTGCCGTTTCGGATTCTTTTCCCACGACATGAAGTCCATGAACATTTTGTACTCGGGCAGCGAAGCCGCCAGCACCTCGCCGTTGTCGGCCAGGATGTTGCCGCGTGTGGGCGGCACCTCGACATTGTTCTTGACAAATCGTTTGCTCACCGACATCCAGTAGTCCTGATCAACGGTCATGGTGAGAAAAGCACGAATCACCACCGCAATACATATTACCACCAGCACAAAGGCCACAAAGGCATAGCGCCGGGTTACTTGTTTGGCAGGGAAGTTCATAAGTCAGAAGTGCGATAGTTTATTCAATTTTCAAGTTAAACGAGGGCGTGTTAGCCGTTTGCAGGGTAGTGTCGACCAAGCTTTCCTCGATGTAGCTGCGTCGCGTTTTCTCCTTCAGCTGGCTTGAGCGCGTCAGGGCCTTGTAGCGTCGGTCGAGCAGCGTGTCGCTGAGTGCTTTGGTTTCGAGCATTTCCTGCTGGCAGTAGTAGCGGTTGCTGATGTAAACAATGAGCATCGCCGTAAGTGTAACGATAAACCAGAACTGCTTACGGAACCATTGACCGCCCAACATGTCGCCACCCAGAATGGCCGACAGTTTTATTTTGCCGTTGTGCGGCATCTGTTCGTCGTTGTCCGACGTCAGGTCGCGCAAGGCCCTGAGCGCATGTTCAGCATCGGCCACATCGCGGTCGCGCGTACTGGCGTAAGTTTCAGTTTCCTCATCCTCGTTATCCGCGTTGTCATCGTTTGTATTTACTTCCGCACCATCGTATTCCTCCTCTTCGTCGCCGAGCAAATTGTCGGTGTCGTTTTCGTCAGTTTCTTCTAAGTCCGTATCGTTGTACTCGTCGGTGTTGTCGTAGTTTTTTTGATTGGCGATAGGTTTTCTTTGTTCGTCATCATCATACGCAGTGTAAGCCATTGTGATGTAAATGTTAGGGAGTATTCTGTGTGTTAAAATCAAGGGCAGGACAATTCCGCAAGCGTTAGCGAGCAAAACCAACGAAGCACCCCCCTTGCAAAATTAAAGCGGGTGCCTGCTGAATGTGGTAAATGGCAGCTGCCCGGAATATAGGAAACTGCCACCGATTTCGCCTGTTGCTGCCGGGTCATGAAATTACAGTTTTTCGGCAATGCGTAGCTTGGCCGAACGGCTGCGCGGATTGGTGCGCTGTTCTTCCTCGTCCGGCACAATCACCTTGTTGTTCACCGCACGCCAGGGCGTGAGTTTCCGACCGAAAAAGTCCTGTTCCACCTTGCCGTCCATGCGTCCCGAGCGCACAAAGTTTTTAACCATGCGGTCCTCGAGCGAGTGGTAAGTGAGTACCACCAGCCTTCCGCCCGGTCGCAACACCTTGAGTGCCGCTTCGAGCATTTCGTGCAAGGCATCCATTTCGTGGTTCACCTCGATGCGCAAAGCCTGGAACACGCGGGCAAGGTCCTTTTTTTCGCGTTCGCGCGGCATGAAAGGCTTCACAATTTGCAGCAAGTCGTCGATGGTTTCCACGGCTTTCAGCGCACGCGCCTTGACCATGGCCGCCGCCAGTTTTCGGCTGTTTTTCAGTTCGCCGTAAAGGTAGAGCACATTGGCCAGCCGTTCCTCGTCGTAGCGGTTAACGATGTCGGCCGCCGTCATACCGGCACGTCCGTTCATTCGCATGTCGAGCGGCGCATCAAAGCGGAAACTGAAACCGCGTTCCTCGGCATCGAAATGGTGGCTCGACACCCCAAGGTCGGCAATCAAGCCATCGATGTGGTCCACACCGTAGTAGCGCATCCAGTTCGTCAGATAGCGGAAGTTGCTGCGCACAAACGTAAAGCGTTCGTCGCCTTCGGGAATGTTGCCTTCGGCATCGGCATCCTGGTCGAAGCTGTAAAGATGAC
>FR901784.1:0-1108 GCA_000437675.1 Prevotella sp. CAG:891 | reverse complement strand
CCCCGCCAAAGGTGACATCAACATAGGTGCCCGACGGGTGAATGTTTAAGCCGTCGACGCTTTCGTGAAGTAATACGGGTATGTGATACATGTGATTCGCTGGTGGAATGAATGGATGATAAAGGGAAAGTTGTGCGTAAAAAGTGAGGCTGCGAGGGGGCCGTGCAGTTTAAAAGCCATCGTCGGTGGCATGGCCCAAAAGGTTCTGCATGCCCTGTGCCAGCTCGGCATCGCTGAGGAAGGAACGGTCCATCAGTTCCGCGCTCCACAGCTCAATGCGTTCGTCCAAACCGATAAAGCGCACGCGGCTTTCGAGCTGGGCAGCAGCGAGCAATCGTTTTGAAATGAGGAACCTTCCGTTGGCATCGAGTGCAAGCACCTCGGCACCCGCCATGAACTGACGAAAGAGCATGGCTTGTCGGGCATCGTGTCGGTTGATGCGATGCCGCAGGTTCGTCACCTCTTCGCCCCATACACTGTAAGGATAAATAATAAGGCACGGCTCATAGATGTCGCGCTTCAGCACAATGCGTTCGTCCTGTTCCGGCCATTGCTTACGGAAGTCGGCAGGCAGAAAAACGCGGCCTTTCGCGTCGATTTTTGCATCTATTGTACCTGTAAACATGAATTACTTTTGCTTTATGTATGTTTGAGCAGAGAGGAGCAGGCAGCCCCTTTGTCGGGCGTTCTGTCTGCTAAATCTGACTCTATCTGTAAGAATTTCCAAAAGTACTGAATTTCCCCCACATTTCCCCACTTTCCCCCATTTTTTTGAAAAAATCTCTCCTTTTTGTGTAAAACGCCATGTTGCGCACACCTTGGGCTGATTAAATGCCAACCGCATTTTCTGACACGATGCTTCCACCTATTTCCCCAAGTGCAACCTCCAATCACTTTGGATTGGGAAGCATCTCGCTGCTTAGGGTACGCAGGGCGGATTTAACAAATAAGTGAATAAGCGTAAAATTCAAAACTCCGCCTTTATCTTTATTTCAAACCGTAGTAAGCGTGTGTGAAACCTACTTTGGCGTTTTTCTGAAAACGCTGATTATCAGCGGTTCCGAGCTTGTTGAAACTAGCTCGGAACTAATTTCAACTGGCTCGGAAC
>FR901783.1 GCA_000437675.1 Prevotella sp. CAG:891 | reverse complement strand
TCTTCGTGATAGGGGGGATTCGACACAATGTGGTCGAACACTGCCCCACCCGATTCATCGGGATAGGTGAGTACGTTGCCGCATACGATGTTTACCCGCGAGGCAAAGGGCGAGGCGGCTACGTTCTGCCAGGCATCGGCGGCAGCGGCTTCGTCGAGTTCGATGCCGGTGACGTGAGCTTGGGCATTGCGCTGGGCCAACATAAGGGCTATGAGTCCGCTGCCGGTGCCGATGTCGAGAAGGTTCGTGCTTTCGTGTAGGGCTGCCCAGGCTCCGAGGAGTACGCCGTCGGTGCCTACTTTCATGGCGCAATGGGTGTCGTCGATATGAAATTGTTTGAAGGTAAACATCGTGTGTGTGTATGTGTGCCGGGTGGGGATTGGGGGTGGTTAAAGCTATTGGGCTGTGGTGTCGTTGGCTCGTTTTACGATATGTTCAATGATGAGTCCGGCCAGAGTGAAGCCAAAGATGGCGGTGATGTGTGCCAAGCTGCCGTTGATTTGGGCTTTGTAGCCGAGGGGTTCGTCGGTGGTGCCCAAATTGGTGAGGAGTTCATCGCTGAATACGCACTTGAATTTGCGCGAGGGAAACTGCTGCTGTTTTTTGAATTTGCGGCGCAAAGCGGCTCCCAGAGGGCAGCCTTTTACTTGCCAGAACTCGGCTACCTGGATGCGGGTGGGGTCTAACTTGAGGGCGGCTCCCATGGAGGAGAATACGCGGGCCGATGAACGGGTGGCGTTGAGCAGAAGGAGGGCTTTGTCTTGGAGTGAGTCGATGGCGTCGACAACGTAGTCGTAGGCTGAAAGGTTAAATTCAGAGGCGGTTTCGGCATTGTAGAAGCAGTGCTTGGTTTGTATGTCTGCTTCGGGGTTGATGGTAAGGAGCCGGGCTTTGAGCGCTTCAACTTTTACTTGTCCTACGGTTTCGGTGGTGGCCATGAGTTGGCGGTTGATGTTGGTTTCGCACACGGAGTCGGAGTCGACAAGGGTGATGTGGCGTATGCCTGTGCGTACGAGGCTTTCGGCGCACCAACTTCCTACGCCGCCTACGCCAAACACAATGACGCGTTTGGTGGCCAGTACTTCCATGGCGGGAGTGCCTAACAGGCGGTAGGCGCGGTTGAATATGTTTTCGTTCATCATGAATTTCATTTTTAATTGTTTGCCCAGATTGGGTAGCTAATGCAAAAATAATTATTAAAAGCTATTCGGGGATGGGAGAGGATGTATTTCTACGCTATTACGAACAGGTTTATCCACCTCGCTTTGAAAATACTTGAAAACTAGGTACTGTATGACAAATACTTTCCGGAAATACACTTTAGGATTTAAAACAAAAAACACGAAGAAAAAGCGCGAAAAACAAAGAAAAAACTTTGAATAGAAAATTTAAAAAGCTATTTTTGCGGAAAATACGCAAGAATATGATATTAAATTTAGAAATTAAGAATTACCGTTCATTTAAGGATGTGTGTTCCTTTACGACAGAGCCAACCTCTTCAAAAGCCAAGGTCGATAATATTTGTGAAGTTAAAACCAATGCAGAAGGGTTGAAAAAGGCTTTGAAAATCTCTTTGATTTATGGAGCAAATGCTTCAGGTAAGACTAATATCATAAAGTTTTTATATGGGTTCAGACGATGGGTCCACAATCTTGACAATAGAGTTGGCGATGACATTCCATTGTATCAACCGTTCAAATTTGACAATACTACGGTTGATGCACCTATAGGCTTTTCGGTGGAGTTTATAACTCAGAGAATCAGATATAAATATGATGTCAGTTTTAGCAGACTGCAGATAGAGTCTGAATCGTTGATTTATTATCCAAACGGTAAACAGACACAACTTTATGAACGCACTTTGCTCTCTGAAGATAAAGAATCGGATACGATTAAATTTGGCTCTAGCCTTTCTGCTTCCAAGCCTTTCAATGTGTTCAAAAATCAGTTGCTGATTTCCAAATTCCTGAAGGATACACCTTGCGAACCGATAACAAATGCCGCAAAATATCTGGCCGATATGATTGTTTCCAACGGTTATCATGAAGATACGATGTTGGGCGAAGATAAGGAAATGGTCAGATGGCTTTATTCACGTCCTGAAAATAAAAGACTTCTTGCTGAATTTCTGGCATTTGCGGATACCGGCATGGCCGGTTTCGAGCTAGAAAAGCGCAGTGACGGTGTTGAAGTTACCAGCCAACACGGTTTATATAATGACGGTGAGGATTTGGGTAAAACAGCTGATTTACCTTTAAAAGAAGAATCTTTTGGTACACGGGCACTTTTTCTTATTGGCTGTTATATAATACAGGCTCTACAGAACGGAAGTCCATTTTTTATAGATGAAATGGATTCAGGTCTGCATTCCTATATAACACAACTCATTGTGGACATTTTCAGAAATGAAAGAATAAACAGAAATAATGCTCAACTGATTTTTACAACCCACGATGTGAATCTGCTTGACCAAAATACAATCCGTAAAGACCAGATATGGTTTACAGAAAAGAATGAAGTGGGAGTATCTGAGATTTTTTCTCTTTCAGATTTTGAGGATGTAAGAGAGGATACACCATTTGCTAAATGGTATTTGAATAATAAGTTTGGAGGTGTTCCTTCATTAAAACCACTGGAGAAACTTTTTGTAGACGATGGCAAGAACGAATGAAAACAAACGTCATAGTAAATATGTCATAAGAATAGTGTGTGAAGGTGATAAGACCGAGCCATTATTTTTTACCGACTTGTGTGACCTTTTTTATGGTAACAGCAAGGATTTTGATGTGCGTACAATTCCACAGCCCAATATACCGATTGAAGATGCTGATATGGATTCTTCAAGAGGAAGCTATAAAGGAAAGAAACGTAAGGTCAAATCAGGGCAACATGACGTTGTGAAAGAAGATGCTATAACCGGCGTTCCACCATTAAAATGAGTTCTGTATGCCAGAAAAATAATGTCTGAGGGAGTGGATGAAGCCTGGACTGTATACGATAAGGACGAGCATCCGAAACATGAGGAAGCCATGGCAGAGGCTGATAAGATTATAGATGGCAAAAAGGTAAACATTGCTTTTTCAAGCCGGAGTTTTGAATATTATCTGTTGCTTCATTTTGAGTATCTGTATTATGGTTTTGAAGCAACGGAATGTGGCGAACGAGTGAAAGGTAAAAAGCAGATTTACGAATGTGGCACCGGTAAGAATTCTGATAAGGATTGTAACGGGAAGAAATGTATAAACGGATATGCAAGGAAACATGGATACTGGATGGAAAGCAAATCATCCATTTCTACTTTTCCGCTGGTTAAGGACAAATTACTGAAAGGCATGATCAATGCATGCCGATTGAGAACGGAAAGTGACTCAAAAACTGATGAACCGATTTATAAACGCAATCCATATACGAATGTAGATATTCTTGTTGGTAGACTGATAGGAAAAGAAACTGTTAGTTATGGTACTACATATACCTTCAAAAAACATGGTTCTGGCTGGTCTGTAAGGCTTGACAAGAAAGGCTTAAACTTGACAAACAACAAGAATGGCTCTGAAATATTCCGCAAAGGAATGTTTACTATATATGATTGGGAGAAAAATACCCAAAGTGTATTGAATGAAAAGGCAGTGATTCTGAATGCTCAAGAAATGCAACTACTGCCTTGCATACTTACTGACAGACAGATAGTATCAATAGTTACTACAGAAAAGGAAGTGTTGATGTTACCTGAATTCCTTATGTAAGAATGTAGCACCAGATTTTACGATAATCACTCAGAAATCGGACGTTGTTCTTTTAACACGAATTGCACGAAGGTAGATGGGATGACGGTACGCATTCGTGCCATTGACACTACCAACGTGGAGATTCGTGTTAAAAACAGAAGATGACTGGTGAGAGCGGAGATGATATGTATTTCACGGCTATGCCCATAAGGATGGCGATTGTAAAACTTGCAAATGTGCCTATCAAGACATATTCTGTTGTCCGGATTTCCTTGGCTTTGTTCAACTCGCCAAAACGGAAGACGGACTTTGCTGCTAACAAGAAACCTACGCCTTCAAAACTACCCACAAGGACAAAGGTTAGTATCAAGATTCTTTCTATATAGCCAATCCATTGTCCTGCCTTTGGCAGACTCTGGGCGTTAGATGAGGGGGGCGTCCATTGCTGGAGAAACAAGCCCAAAAGGATTGACGAGGGTCTGAGCATTAACAAGTATGCCGTGAATACCAACCACACCTTTGCGGAACAAAAGGCGTTAAGGTATGAGATTTCTAGGCCTGCGCCATACAATGAGAACCATAAGGCTACAATAACTGCGATATGCATAAACTGGTCTGCCAGAAATGTTGAGAGTGAGTTCTGACAGTACTTGCACTTGGCCCAATCTATGATGAAATGGCTAATGAATATGATGACAGGGATGAGCCAGCATGACCAATCTGCTACGAACAAATAGGCGGTAATTGCATGGGTAATACTGTGAAGCAGCAAATAAGCAATGCCTTTGAAGCCAGGTTCGCGTTTTCCGCTATTGATGCTATCGGTCTGCAGTATGAAATCTGAACACAGATGAGCACAGAGCAACTTTAGTAATATAATGAGTGTGTCCATCTTACAGCCTGCTGTATTTTGAGATTAACGATTGAAAATAGGCCACGTAGTCCAAGATTAGCTGTCCTCTGGCTGAGCTCCAGTGATAGTTAAAGTTTTGCCTTGTCATATCTAATTCTTCTGCCAAATCCTTTTGAAGTTTTGGGAAAAGCATTGATTGATAAACAACCCTTGCCTGTTTGGCTGTCCATGACGTAATCAGGTCGTCTGCAAAACGGGTGACAAGTTCGATGTCGGTATTAAAATCAGGCCATGGCGTTGATATGCTCAGCCTTTTTTTTCCTATATGGTCAAATGCATGACCTGACAGTCTGAACGCTTCTCCATCGCTGGTTACGATATTGTCGCTTTCAAAAGATATCTCGCCTATACCAACGGCCAATCTTGCATCCCACAGTTTCTGTTGGTCTGGGGTTTCGGCTTTCAGTTTTGCTCGCAGCGCAATGGCTATGGCTAATGCATATTCAGGTTTGTCAACAACCACTTGAAAACTGTCTCCCCGATACATCTCGAACTTTACCGGGGTGAGCGGAATGGATTCTTCAACGCATACATGCAACGCATCTACCACTGTCTGCCTCCATTCAGCAGCTATATGGGTGGAGTTTACCAAATCTCCCGTAATGACGCCTTTTATCATAGACTTATAATTTGATGATTACTGATGCAAAGATAATACCTTTCCTTGACCCAATCAAAGTATTTGCCTTGATTATGCGAAATCAAATATATAGCCTTGATTTCATACCACAGAAAAAAAGATTCGTGGTGAAAAATAGATGATAATTGGGGAGGAAGATTGGCATTATATATAAGCCGTCAAAAAACGGGT
>FR901782.1:32949-39955 GCA_000437675.1 Prevotella sp. CAG:891 | reverse complement strand
ACAAAAGAAAGTAGGGCAGGTAGGCCTGTCCGAAACCCATGAATGCAACCAAGTTCACATAGCGAAATTCAGCAGCTCCGATTTTGTCGGAATGTGTGAATTGATATATCTTTGTACTTTCAAACAAAAGCCCATTCGTTAATTGATTTAAGGAAGATACAGATGAACAGGATTGTAGTGCAGTGTGTTTGCTGCTTTTTGACTTTAACGGCCGTGTTTGCTTGCAATTTTAGAAAGAGTCAGCCTGCCGATGAATCCAACGATTATGTTGTGACAGATACACTCACAGAACCCTTGTCAGAGAATCCTTTAGCAGAGAATCATGTTTCGCAGGATTCAGCCTTAGACTTGCAAACAGATTTGGATTCAACCGATGCACCTTTGGTTGAGCGTTTGGGTGATTATATTTACATTTCTAAACCCCAAATGCGCCTTTATGTGTTGAACAAGCACGACAGTGTTTTATTTTCGTGCGGCATTGCCTGTGGTATCAAACGCGGCAATAAGCAAGAAGTGGGCGATTATCGTACACCAGAAGGTGTGTTCAAGATTGTGGGCATTTATGAGAGTACGGATTGGGTGCATAAGACCCGTGACGGGCGTATGGTTAAGGGGTGCTATGGTCCGTATTATCTGAGTTTGAAAACTCCTCAGTTTACCGGTATTGGCATTCATGGTACCAATGCACCCCGTAGCATAGGAAAACGCGCTTCAGAAGGCTGTATTCGTGTGAAGACGGAGAATATTATATTCATTAAAGAGAACTATGCTTACGGAGGCATGCAGGTGATTGTTTCGGGTGAAAACGAACGTTTGCCGTTTATGATAGGTCCCACCAACCGCGATGTGAAGCCCACCAAGCCCGATACGCTGCACACCCTTGATTCGGTAGCTACTGAAAGTAAATCGGCAGTTTTGCATCCCCATGCAACCGACAAGCAGGGTACAGACATCCTGCGTCAGCCTGTGACCCACCAGAACGAGCCGGAGGCCACCTCTGCCGAGTCTGAGTCGGGAGAGGCTTACTTTGAATAAACAAACAACAACTCAGTGTCTATATAGCTTGTTTTGCCTACTATGGTATTGCGCAAATCTTGATTGATTGTGCTGATTTACAGTATCTTATCACACAGAAATAAAGATAGTGTGCAATATCTTCGGGGAGACAAAAAATCCTTTTTTAAAAGTTATTAATTCGTTTGGTTTTCCAAGGCAGTTTTTGTAAATTTGCAATCGTTGTAAAAAACGGAAGGTAATTGTTTTTTAGACGTCAGAGAGGCTCGGGAAGGCGATCGGACGTTGGTTACTTTTCGTTGCTCATTTTTTCGAACTCTAAACCATCAAGAACGTGCAAATTAAAAAATATGCTGCATGCTTGGCGTTTGGCGTGATGGCAATGTTCACAGCTCAGGCTCAAGACATTTTGCCGGAAGAAATGCCCAACCGTCCGGTAGCAGAACGAATCGTTGCTGAAGTTGCTCCTATTGCAACTGCCGAGGCTACAGAAGTTAGCGTCAATCACTCTGCCATCAATTACAATGCTGCATTCGGTGAGAATGTAGTGCAGACCGCCCTTCAATATTTGGGAGCCCGCTATTCTTTGGGCAGCAAAGGACCGAATGTGTTCGACTGCTCAGGCTTTACCAGTTATGTTTATGGCAAGGCCAATGTAGCCATTACGCGTACTTCGCGTTCGCAGTATTGCGAAGGAACACCCATAGCCCGCATTTCTGATTTGAAAAAGGGTGACTTGGTATTCTTCGGTGGACGTGGCAATTCGCGCCGTGTAGGTCATGTAGGTATTGTTACTGAGGTTGATCCTTCGGGTGAGAATTTCTCATTTGTTCATGCCAGTCTGCGTGGTGTGAAGGTGTCGAACTCAAGCGAGCATTATTACAATCGTCGCTACATGGGTGCACGTAGAATTATAGAAAACTAGTAGACGTGATAAAATATGTTTGTCTGGTCATGGCTTTTATGCTTCAAACCATTGCGCTTACGGCGCAAAATATGGTTGCTGAAAAGCACTTGACCATTGCACTTACAGGAGACATAATGATGGGTACAACGTACCCGAATGAACAGTTGCCGGTCCAAGAGGGGCGGCAACTGTTCGTTCATGCCAAGCGGGTGCTGAAACGGGCCGATTTGGCTGCCGGAAATTTGGAGGGGACGCTTTGCGACAGCGGTGAAACGCATAAGATACTTTCGAAATCCAGCTATGCTTTTCGTACCCCTACTGTTTTTGCCCCACGGTTAAAAGAGGCCGGTTACGACTTTATGAGCATGGCCAATAATCATGCTTTTGATTTCGGACAGGATGGTGTGAACAGTACGATGCATTGCTTAACAGAGCAAGGCATTGCTTTTGCAGGCATCAGGGATTATCCGCCTTCGGTAGTTATTGAGCGTAACGGGGTGAAATACGGACTCTGTGCCTTTGGCCACAATGGTTATACCTACAAGCATCAGGATTTGCAAACGGTGCGTGAGGTAATCACTGAATTGGTAAATCTTTGCGACGTTGTCATTGTTTCATTTCATGGAGGTGCAGAAGGCGCACGGCATGCCCGTTTGCCGCATGGAACGGAAATGTTCTACAATGAAGACCGAGGTTCGCTGCGCGAATTTGCTCATTTCTGTATAGATGCCGGTGCTGACGTTGTGTTCGGGCATGGACCTCATGTGGTGCGTGCCGTTGAACTCTACAAAGAGCATTTCATCGCTTACAGCTTGGGCAACTTCTGTACGCCCTACGGTATGAATCTGTTAGGCATTTCAGGATATGCCCCCATACTTGAATTGTCGTTGACGCGCGACGGTCGCTTCTTTGCCGGTCAGTTGCATTCATTTGTGCAGCGCCGTGGAGTAGGACCGCAACCTGATTTTCAGCACCGTGCAGCCAAAGAAATCAAACGTCTGACTGCTTTGGATGTTCCGGAAACGCCGCTGATTATTTCAGACTATGGATTGATTAAACATAAGTAAGCATCTCTTAAAACAGGCTTTTTGAAATATGATGTTAGCTTTATTAGAATCGTTGCCCTCTTCTTCCTTCTTTTCAGTGGAGAAAATGGATGTGCTCATCGATAAGTTGATTGACCTTAGCGTTACTGCCGGGAAGCATATTCTGGTAGCTATCATTGTCTACATAGTCGGTCGGTTTATTATCAGCCTGGTGATGCGCCTGGTAATGGGCACGTTGCAGCGCCGCAGTGTAGATGTAGGCGTGCAGAGTTTTCTGCGTAGTTTTTTGAAAGTTGTGCTAACCATCTTGCTGGTAGTATCAGTAATCGGTGCGTTAGGTGTCAACACGGCTTCGTTTGCAGCATTGCTCGCTTCAGCTGGTGTGGCAGTTGGTATGGCACTTTCCGGCCATTTGCAGAATTTTGCCGGTGGTTTGATTGTGCTGGTGTTCAAACCTTACCGCGTAGGCGATGTTGTAGAAGCACAGGGAGTGAGCGGAACCGTCCGCGAAATACAGATATTCCACACGATTATTGCCACCTTCGACAATAAAACGGTGTATGTGCCGAATGGTTCGCTGAGTAACTCAGTTGTGGTGAACCACTCGCGCGAGGACATACGTCGCGTGCAGTGGACGGTAGGTGTGGAGTATGGCGAGAATGTAGATAAAGTACGCGCCAAACTGTATGAAATGTTCAGTGCTGATGAGCGTATTTTGCAAGATATTGAAGGTAAAAAGCCCTTTGTGGGGTTAGATGCCTTGGCCGACAGCAGCGTAAACCTCGTGATTCGTGTTTGGGTAAAGAACGAAGATTATTGGGCTGTGTTCTACGACGGACAGCAGCGCATTTACGATTTGTTCAATCAGGAAGGCATCAATATTCCCTTCCCCCAAACAGTGGTACATATTGAAAAATAAGCACGCAGACAAAGGTAACTTCCAGAGTTGGGCGTGTGCATACACTCAAATTATACAAATAAAAAAGGCAGGATGTCTGAGATTCAAACTCAGGCGTCCTGCTTTTTTTTTGAGTGTTGAGCAACTTGAAAATGGGTTCAAACAGCCAGTTTCGTTTTAAGTGTTACCGTTCGTTTGGCTTAAAGTTTCACAGGCAGTGTTACCGTTCGGATTTGCCGCTTAAAGCCTTAGCTGCTACGAAACCAGTGGTCCATGCCGCCTGCAAATTGAATCCGCCCGTTACAGCATCGATGTCAAGCACTTCGCCCGCAAAATACATGTTCGGGTACTGACGAGCTTCGAGTGTGGACGGGTTGATGTTTGACAGAGCCACACCTCCGCAAGTCACAAATTCCTCCTTGAAGCGGTTTTTACCTTCAACCGGAAGTTGGTGATTGGTGAGTTTAGCCGCCAGTCGCGACAAGCTCTTGTCATTCATGCCAGCCCAGCGACGCGTAGGGTCGAGTCCGGCTTCGGCAAGCAGAAAATGCCACAATCGAGCATTCAGTACCTCGGGATAAACGCTTTGCAGCTGTTTGGAACTGTGTTGTTGTGCCAAATCAATGAGCAGGTCCTTCACCTCGTTTTCTTTTAAGCCTCCCATCCAGTTCACCGCAATTTGCGCCTGGTAATTCCGTTCAGCGAGCAGTCTTGCACCGTGTGCCGATAATTTCAGCACAGCCGGTCCGCTCAATCCCCAATGCGTGATGAGCAACGGTCCGCCGGCCTTCAGTTTAGTGCCGCACAAAGTAGTTGTAGCATTTTCCACCACTGTACCCATCAGTTCCTTAAGCTGCGTGTTCGGTATGCAGAAGCTGAAGAGAGAGGGCACAGGCGGAATGATTTCCAGGTGTAGCGGTTGCAGAAAGTCCAATCCTTTGATTTGCGGGTTGCAGAAAGTCCAATCCTTTGATTGGCGGACCACCGCCTGTGGTGATGACAACCGCATCGGCAGTTATGTTGTGCATTTTTCCAGCCTGTGAAAATGCAATGTTGTAGCGCGGCATCGTTGCCGAATGTTCCGCGTCAGGTTCGATACGCTGTATGCGGCAATGCGTTTTCAGCTTTACTCCCAGTCGTTCCATGAGGTTGAGTAAAGTATTGACAATTTCCATGGCATTTTGCGAAACCGGGAACACGCATTCATCGCTTTGCGTAGTGAGGCGCACACCTTCGTTTTCGAACCATTGCCAAGCATCACGGTGGCTGAATTCGCGCAGCAATCGCTTCATGAGTCTTGCTCCGCGCGGATATACGGTTTCAGCGCTTTTAACCTCAGCAAAGGAATTGGTCAGGTTACACCTTCCGCCACCCGTGATGGCCACTTTGGCAAGCGCACGGTTTTGCGCTTCGTACACAGTAATTTCGGCATCAGGTAACTGGCGTTTAAGTTCAATGGCGGCAAAGCATCCGGCAGCTCCGGCACCAATAACAGCTATTTGCATGGGAAGGAATATATTTCTGAAGGGTTAGGAAAAAGTGGACTGATGAATATAAAAAATTAATGGAGGTGACGTCACCACGAAACCCCCATTAACCAACACAAAAACTAAACTAGACTTAACTAAACTATTTGATAGCGTTATCTCACGACAACTAAGTGATGCAAATATATAACATTGTTAGCAATAAACCAAACTAATTGCGAAGTTTTCTTAGCAAATCGGTCTATTTAACATTTTCGTATGTTATGCAGCATATAATTATCTAAAATAACCATTGCTGCCATCGCCTCGACAATAGGTACAGCGCGCGGAAGCACACAAGCATCATGACGTCCTCTTGCTTTAAGCTCCGTTGCTTCGCCGCGGTCGTTCACGGTGGGTTGGGGTTGCAGCAGCGTAGCTACGGGTTTAAAGGCTACGCGGAAGTAAATGTCGCGTCCGTTGCTGATGCCCCCTTGTATGCCTCCGCTGTGGTTGGTAGCAGTGGTAATGCCTCCGTTTCCGTCGGGAATGAAGTAATCGTTTTGAGCACTACCCCGGTCTGTAACGCCCGCAAAGCCCTTGCCATATTCAAAGCCTTTAGCTGCGTTGATGCTGAGCATAGCCGCTCCGAGTTGCGCATGCAGTTTGTCAAAAACCGGTTCACCCAGTCCCACCGGGCAGCCCTGTATGACACACGCAATGATGCCCCCGATTGTGTCGCCCTCAGCCTTCACTTCCGCAATGAGTTTGCCCATTTCAGCCGCCTTTTCCGCATCGGGGCAGCGCACCGGGTTGCGTTCAATTTCCGCAAAGTCGTAAGTAGCGTAATCCTTGTCGGCAGCAATCCAGCCCACCTGTTGCGTAAAGGCCGTGATGCGAATGCCCTTTTCTTTCAGCACCATTTTGGCAAAGGCACCTCCCACCACGCGTGCAATAGTTTCGCGCGCAGAACTTCGTCCGCCACCCCGGTGATCGCGGATACCATATTTAGTTTCGTAAGTAAAGTCAGCGTGCGATGGGCGGAACACATGGCGCATATTGTCGTAGTCGGCCGAATGTTGGTTTTCATTGCGTACCAAAAAGCCGATGGGGCAGCCCGTAGTACGTCCGTCGAACACGCCCGAAAGCAGTTCAACGCAGTCGTTTTCCTTGCGCGGCGTTGTCAGCGCGCTCTGTCCTGGTTTTCGGCGGTTGAGTTCTGATTGAATAAAATCCAAATCCACGGGTATGCCGGCCGGCATGCCATCGATGATGCCACCAATGCCCGGTCCGTGGCTCTCGCCAAAAGTCGTCAGTCTGAAAAGAGTGCCAAATGTGTTCATTGTGCTAAGAAGAGATGATTATATGAAGCAGATGCAGATGCAGATGCAGAGTCAAAGTATGATTTTAAGTAGAAACAGTTTCAAACGTCTACTTAAGTCTGCATCTGCTTACACAAAAGCGACGCAGACATTGCGTAGTAAAACGGAGTTCACAAAGCCCAAAAGCTATGTGCGTTTTTCCCCAATGTATGCGCCGCATGGAGTTTATGAGTTAGAAGAGCACGTAACCCCTCGTGTGTTTAGTCCTTGTTCTGGCAGCAGCCTTCGCCGTGACCGTGACCATGACCCTTGCCATGACCGCCGCAGCAGCCACCCTCGCCGTCACCATGACC
>FR901782.1:0-32840 GCA_000437675.1 Prevotella sp. CAG:891 | reverse complement strand
CTCCGCCGTCCCCGCCCCCCCCGCCATGACCACCGCAGCAACCGCCTTCGCCTTCGCCGCCGCAGTCCTCGCAGCCACAGCCGCAGCCCTCGCCGCTCATCATGTTAATCAGTCCCTTGATTTCATCGTCAGTAGCGTCGCGCATCACCACCACTTCGCCCTTGAAGTGCAAATCCTTGCCAGCCAACGGATGGTTCAAGTCTACGACCACCGTGTTGTCCTTCACCTCAAGCACCAAGCCCTGGAAGCGGTTGCCATCGCTGTTAACGAGCGGAAGCACGGCACCGGGGTAAACCATTTCCTTGTCGAAGTGACCGTTGACGCTGAAAATCTGTTTGTCGAGTTCAAGCACATGTTCCTCCTCGTAAGGGCCGTAAGCATCGTCAACCTTCAGCACGAAGTCGAAAGCCTCGCCAGCCTTCAGTTCGTTTATTTTTGCTTCAAAAGCATCAAGCGCCACACCCATACCGGTGATAAACTGGAAAGGGTGTTCAGCCGGAGCTTTTTCTACGAGTTCGTGAATACCTTTTTCGTTATCGGTGTACAGTTCGTAAGCCACCGTAACATACTTGTGTGGAGTTTGTTCCATTTTATGTAAATGCTGTTAGTAAGCAGATGTGTCTTTATAAATTGAGCGCATCTGCTTAAATTGTGTATAGTATAGGCTTTTTATTGTAAGGAGCATCAAGCCAGCTCCAAATCCAATTCTTTTCGTAACATTTCGAGCGCATCGTTCTTTTTCAGCATATCGATGAAAAGTTCTTTGCGCGTTCTCACCTTTCTCAAGCAATCGTTGTTCGATATTTTGAAAGTCATGGTGATGCGGTCATTCTGCAAGTTATCACGCAGATACATCAGCAAGCTCACCCTTTCGCCAATCATGTACTGTTCCACCATTTCGTTTTCGACCGGCACCTCAATCACCCAGTTATCGAGCAATTTTGGGTTCATGTTGCGCATACGTCCCGAAATGTAATTTTTTTCCTTCGGCATTTGTTGCGCGTAGCGAAACCAGTAATACATCACCTTGTCTTGCGTAAACGGGCGTTCCCTTCCCGAGCCCGGCAAAGTCACATCCGTGTTATTGGCCGTTTGCAGCTGACTCTGCGCCAGTTTTTTGTCGCGTTCCGCCAATTCCTTGCGGTAAGTCTGCTGCATTTCCCTGATAGAGAGCGTATGCGCCGTTTTGTGTGCGTACTGCTTTTTGCCGGCACTTTCCGACAGCATGGCCATCAGCGAAGTTTGCGCCGCCTGTTGCGATTCCACCTTGTTGCCAGTCGTCGGTATGTTGTTCGTTCCGTTTTGCGTCGCCACATGAGCGGTGGATGGTTGCACCGCCGTGGTGCCGGCAGGTGCAGCAGGTGCAGCAGGTTTTACAGCAGTCGTAGCAGTCGGGGCAGGCTGTTGCGCCCCCTTCGGGCTCGTGACAGCAGCCTTTGCCGCCGTCACGTTGAAAATGGGTTTAAGACGTTTCGCAGGGCCACGCCCACAGCCCTCGTCCTCGCCTGTGGCAGCCTGTCCCACCTGAATGAGCGTCAGCTCAACGAGCAAACGCTTGTTGCGCGCCGTGCGGTAACTCATGTCGCAGTCGTTACACAGTTTCAGCGCGCGATACAGGAATTTCGGCTGACATTTCTGCGCCTGTTCGCGATAGCGATCTCTCGCCCCTGTACTCACGTCGAGCAGCGGCAACGTCTGTTCGTTGCGACACATCAGCAAGTTGCGGAAGTGCGAAGCCAATCCGCCGATAAAGTAGTTTGCTTCGAAACCATGGCTCAGCACCTTATCGAGTTGCACCATAGCCTCAGGCAGGGCACACTTCAGCAGCAGGTCGGTCATGGCAAAGTACTCATCGTAGTCGAGCACATTCAAGTCCTCGATTACCTTTTTGTAAGTAATGTTACCCTCGCAGAAACTGGCCACCTGGTCGAAAATCGAAAGCGCGTCGCGCATACCGCCATCAGCCTTTTCAGCAATGACGTGCAACGCCTCCATTTCGTAGACATAGCCCTCCTCGTCGGCCACATGCTGCAAGTGTGCCACCGTGTTCTCCACCGTCATACGCGCAAAGTCGTAAATTTGGCAACGGCTCAAAATCGTGGGCAATATTTTATGCTTTTCCGTCGTAGCCAAGATAAAGATGGCATGTGCAGGCGGTTCCTCCAGCGTCTTCAGGAAAGCATTGAAAGCCGCCACCGAAAGCATGTGGATTTCGTCGATGATAAACACCTTGTAGCGTCCCGTCTGCGGAGGAATTTGCACCTGGTCAATCAGTCCGCGAATATCGTCGGCCGAGTTGTTCGAAGCCGCATCAAGTTCGTGAATGTTCAGCGAGCGCTGTTCGTTGAAAGCCAGGCAACTTTCGCATTCATTGCACGCCTCGCCGTTGGGCAATGGGTGCAAGCAGTTGATGGTTTTGGCAAAGATGCGCGCACAGGTAGTTTTGCCCACTCCGCGAGGGCCGCAGAACAAATAGGCATGCGCCAGTTTGTTTTGCGCAATGGCATTTTTCAGCGTAGTGGTCAGCGCCTCCTGTCCGACAACCGTGTCGAACGTCGAAGGGCGGTATTTTCTGGCCGAAACAATATATTCTCCCATGAATGAATGCAATATAATAGGGCTGTGCAGCGGTCAACAGCCATTGGTAGTTAAACGTGTAAATGTCTGCCTTTCCAAAACGTAGGTCCGGGTGTGGGCAGCAGCCGGTGATGCCGGCCTTCCGGGCGAATGTGCAGTGCGCACTTTTCCGCGTATGCAAATTTAACGAAAGGTAAGCGCAATACCAAATGAAATGGCAAGTTTTCACCGCCCTTCGCTCTCTTCAAACGTTCGGCAAGTGCTGCCCGCCGCAGCTTTTTACGGCACGGCAGGAATGCTTGCCCCACCATCACACCGGCGTGCAGAGGAAACCGCCTTTTAACGAACGGCACTGAGGCTTGTGCAAAGTGCTTAAAAAGTATAAATACGCCGGCTTCCCTGCTTCTTCGGATGCGGAGCGACAAGGGTTGTTCGAAAACCCATGATGCCTGAATCCTGAAAACGCTGGTTATCAATAGTTCCGCGCTTCTTAAAACTAGCTCGGAACTAATTTCAACAAGCTCGGAACTAATTCGGACAAGCTCGGAACTAATTTCAACTGGCTCGGAACTAATTCGGACAAGCGCGGAACTAATTTTTCCGACATCTCGTCCGGCAGCGATTCACGGCCGGATAGGACGGCATGCAGGTTGTGCGTGTTTTGCATTATTTTGCTTTCCTGTCGTCCGCTGTTTTAATATTTACCATTCCGGTAGTTCCATTTTTCTTCGCCACTGTTACCGCAAAAAAAAACACCCGGAACAATATGCGGCCATATTGCTCCGGGTAAAATGGGTGAAGGGTGCAAAAGCATCCCACAGCGTCTGGGGTGTAGATGTTGAAAAAAAATTTACATATTAACATGCAGCATTTTCAGCATCACCTTAACGTAATCTATTATGTGCAAACACGGTTGTCGACAGTTAGTCAGCATCGTTGATGGTGCAAATGCTCACGCGGTTCCAATCGTCCTCGCTGAACATGTTGCCCACACCCTGACCTTCGGCCGTAATGCGGTTTTCGGCAATTTTATATTTGTTCGTCAAAATCTTCTTCACAGCTTCGGCACGAGCCTTGGCAATGCGTGCATTCACCTCGGCGCTACCCTCGGGCGAAGCATAGCCCTTGATAGTCACCGTAGCCGACTTGTGGTTACGCAAGAACGTAGCCACACGTTCCACGTTGGGCAACTGCGAAGCATCTACCACGCTCTTGCCCTGACGGAAGGTCACCGTCTGTTCCAGCGAAGCCGTGTTCTTCGTCACCGTTTGCGTCTGAACCACCGGCTTCTGGTTGCGGCAATCGTTCAGTTGCTGCTGCAAGTTTCTGATTTCCTCGTTCTTCTGTGCCAGCGTAGCATCCTTATCGTTGTTTTGTGCACGCAGGTCGTTAATCTTAGCATTCAGTCCGTCCACCTCAGCCTGGTCGTAAGCGCGCTGCAAGGTCATGTAGTTCTTGCCGTTGTTGCTGTTCTTGAAGTGGTAAGTCACACCCACCAGGAACTCCATAGAGCTGCGGTTCACGTTGTACGAAGGCTGCATGCGGTGGCCCTCATTGTTCATGTTATACACGATAGCCGGTTTGATACCAATGGTCCAGGCCTTGGCTTCGCCCACGTTGAAGTTCAAGTTCACACCATATTTCGTAGTCAGGTAGTTGGCATCAGCCCCTTCGCGGGTGGGGTAGAAGTCGTGTCCCCAACCCACACCGGCCACCGCTTCAACCTCGAACAATCGAGGCTGGCCGTTGTAGCCGCAGAACAAGTTCGACAGGTTGAACTTACCCAGCAAGCTCAGGTTCTGACGGTCGAAGACATTGCCGCCTCCCGTGGTGTTGTGCGAAACCAAGTACTCCAAGCCCAAGCCGAATCCCGGCGTAATCTGCTTCGTGAGGTCAAGTCCGTAAGTACCACGCATATCCTTGATATAGTCCGACTGTACCGTAGGAACCACACCGCCGCCAACCAAACCGATTGACCAGTTGTCAAAGAAACCGGCGCCTTGCACCGTCTTTTGTGCCGATGCTGATGTAACCATCATACCAAGGGCAAGAGCAGATAAAAACTTTTTCATAACAAAAATAGTTTATTGCAGAAACAGGCCACAGGCATCGCAGCAGAGCAAGCCAAACATCCGACAGTAATACATTCGTTCATTCATGTGCTTACTGTGAATACCTGCTCACAGTCCGTTTCCTGATTGTTGAGTGATTAAATTGTAGGGCATACATTGCAAATGCATCCTATATTCTACAAATATAGAGAATAAAGCCATATACTGCAAAATAATACCTTGCAAAATGCCTAAATTGGGCTGTATTGCCGAAATAACGAACAACTTTTCTTGGCTAATCCAAACGTATGGCTTATTTTTGCGTAGCGAAACACAAAAAACAATCAGCGGTCTCTGTTTACCGAAAACACCTGCCGCTATTTCGTCAACACAGTTCATTCACTTTAATCACTAAATAAGAATTTATCCCCATGGAAAATCAAGAAACTCAAGACAACTCATTGAAGATTGAACTTACTCCCGAAGTTGCTGAAGGAACTTACGCTAACCTCGCCATCATCACCCACTCAAGCGCCGAAGTAGTACTCGACTTCATCCGCGTACTTCCCGGTGTACCCAAGGCTAACGTAAAGAGCCGTATCGTATTGGCTCCCGAACACGCAAAGCGTCTGCTCTTCGCTCTTCAGGACAACATCGTGAAGTACGAAAAGGCATTTGGCCCCATCAACCTCCCCGGTGCTGAGGCTCCCGCCGCTGAAGGCCGCACTGCCACTCCCTTTGGTATGCCCGAAGGCAATGCTTAATTTCGCTCTGCCTGATGCGGGCTCATTCAAGCCCCTTCGGTAAGTTCAAATTTCAAGCATACATATTATTTGTATACTCCAACCGCATGCCCCTCACCGGGTGTGCGGTTTTTTTTTGTCTGGTAGCCCATAGCCACCTTATCCCGTTTTGGGTAAATGTGATTTGACAAAAAAATAGTAGAAAATAAGTAGGTGCTCAAAATTATTTTTACATTTGAACACCTACTTAATGTAAGAAAGATATGACAGGTTTAGATAAATTGCGCTTATCATCTTTTATTTTGCATCTGTTCACCAACCAATCAGATAATTGTGACTATCTTTACTTCGCCAAAGAATTCATAAGTAGGTGTTCAAAATTATTTTATATAATTCTATCGAAGTATTTTTACTTTGAACCGGTGTTCTTGCACCGCATCTGCTCGCCCTGTCCTCAGTCACATAGCCCGCTATGCTCCTGAGTACAGAACAAGCAACTACGGCACAATAACGCAATTCAAATGTAAAAATAATTTTGAACACCTACTTAGAACCTGAAAATTTACATATACGATATGAACCAAGCCCAATATAGCCGCCTGTTCTCCTTTCTGTTCAACATCGCCAACGATGTGCTGGTGCAGGCCTTCGAAAAAGGAGATTATAAGAAAATTACCTTGCCTTTCATCGTGTTGCGCCGCCTCGACCTCCTGCTGGAGCCTACAAAGGAAACGGTGCTGCACTTCAGCCAGACCGATGAATTTAAGATGATGCCCGAAGAGAGTCAGGAGCAGCAGCTCTGCCAGCTCACCGGCTATCCGTTCTACAACACCTCTGCCTTCACCATGAAGATGCTGCGCTCGGAAACGGACAACACGCGCCTGCGCCAGAACTTCGAGGCCTATTTGGACGGATTCAGCACGCATGTGCAGGACATCATCAGCAAGTTCGACCTGCGTCATTATGTAGAGAAACTGTCGGCAGCCGGTCGGTTGGGACTGCTGATCGAGAAGATGACGGACGAAAACATCAACTTAGGTTCCACTCCGGTGATGGAAACGGTGCTGAACGAAGAAACCGGGCAGGAAGAACTGCGCGAAAAGCTGCCGGCACTCGATAACCACACCATGGGTACGCTCTTCGAGGAACTGCTCCGTAAATTCAATGAAGATTTCAGTGTGACAGAAGCCGGAGAACACTATACGCCGCGCGACTATGTACACCTACTGGCCGACCTGGCCATTCTGCCGGTAGCCCCCACTCTCAAGAACCAGCGATACAGCATCTACGACGGTGCTTGCGGCACCGGGGGCATTCTGTCGATTGTTCAGGAGCGCATTGAGGAACTTGCCGCCCACTACCATAAGCGCTGGACCACCGAACTCTTCGGTCAGGAACTGCAGCCGGAAACCTTTGCCACCTGCAAGGCCGATTTGATGCTATCCGGCAATGCCACCAGCTTTACCTATCGCCAAAATGGCATCAGCCGAATGCGCTTTGCCAACGACAGCACCATCAGCCACGACGGCCATCCGGGCAAGAAGTTCCACTTCTGCATTTCGAATCCTCCCTTCGGTACGCCTTGGAAAGCCGATTTGGAGGAAATGGGCTGCGGCAAGGACAAAAGCAAAATTACCGACTCGCGTTTCTACGGAAAGATAGGCGGTAAGGAGGTGAGCTTTGTGCCGGGCATCGGCGACCCGCAGATGATTTTTTTAGCCAACAACGTGAGCCGCATGATGGACGATGAGCAGGGCACGCGCATTGTGGAAATTCACAACGGCTCTTCGCTGTTTACGGGAAATGCGGACGGCGGCGAGAGCAACCTGCGCCGTTACATCATCGAGAACGACATGCTGGAGGCGATTATTGCCATGCCCGAGAATATGTTCTACAACACGGGTATCGGCACCTTTGTATGGATTGTGACAAACCGCAAGGAAGCTCGCCGCAAGGGTAAGGTGCAGCTGATTGACGCAACGGCTATCAAGACACCGCTGCGCAAGAACCTGGGCAATAAGAACTGCGAGACCAACGAGGAGAACCGACGGGCGATTGTGGACTTGCTGATGAACTTTGAAGCGAACGAGCAGAGCAAAATTTTCGACAATCGGGAGTTTGGCTACTGGCAGGTAACGGTGGAACGTCCGCTGCGTTTGCGCGTCAACCCGGATGGGGACTTGACGGCGGGTAAACTGAAAGAGGCGGAAATTGCCACTTGCCAAGAAGCGATGAAGGCGGTATCTCCCGCTGTGCCATTGAACGACTGGAACCAGTATGCCAAGGCACTGGGACTGAAAGCTGCCCTGCTGAAGAAACTGCGTCCGTTGATTACGGAAGCGGATCCTACGGCTGTCGTGGTGAAGGGCGAGGTGGACCCGAACCTGCGCGACACGGAACAGATTCCTTTGCTGTACCCCGGTGGCATCGAAGCCTTTATGGAGAATGAGGTGCTGCCTTATGCGCTGGATGCATTTGTGGATGAAGATAAGACGGTCATCGGCTACGAACTGTCGTTTACGAAGTATTTCTATAAGCCGGTGGAACTGCGCTCTCGCGATGCCATTGCTGCGGAAATCCGGGAACTGGAAGCCATGACGGATGGTTTGTTGAATGCTATTTTGGAGGATTGAATATGAAGCGGTATAGTGAATATAAAGATAGTGGTGTCAAGTGGATTGGGGAGATTCCGGGGCATTGGAAATGCGCTCAAATAGGTCGCCTATTTAGTATTAAAGCTGGAGGTGATGTAAAACCAGACTTGTTTTCTGATAAGCAAGATCACAAACATCCATATCCTGTATATACCAATACAAAATCTGCTACAGATGTTTATGCATATACCTCGAATCCTACTTGTAAAGCTAATACAATAACAGTAACTGGACGTGGAGAAGTAGGCCATGCCATATTTAGAGAGACTCCTTATGATGCCATAATTAGATTGCTTTCATTGGAATCAAAATCAGAATTAGCTAATCCGAAGTTTCATACCTATGTTATCGATACCATTATACCTTTTACGTCTGATAGTGCAGCTATAGGGCAGTTATCAGCTATCCAAATTAAGCCTAAATATATACCAGTACCAACGATAAAAGAGCAGCAAGCCATCGTCACCTACTTAGACACCAAAGTAGCTAAGATAGATGAATACATTTCCATTGCAGAAAAGAAGATTTCCGCATTGGAAGAATTGAAGCAAACCATCATTGCAGAGGCTGTTACGCGCGGCATCCATAAAGAGGTTCCGATGAAGGATTCGGGAGTGAAGTGGATTGGAATGATTCCGGAGCATTGGAAAGTAATGCGATTATCACAAATAGCTTACGAGCATTTCATTTCAAATAAGAAAATACACCATCAAAATCTTCTCTCACTAAGCTATGGACAGATCATCAGAAAAGATATTAATGGAACTAATGGATTACTTCCTGCTTCATTTGATACCTATCAAGTGGTAGAAGAAGGAAATATTATTTTACGTCTTACTGATCTTCAAAACGACCACAAAAGTTTACGTGTGGGTTTAGTAAAAGAAACCGGTATCATAACATCTGCGTATTTATGTCTAGCACCCAAAAATATGGTTTATTCAAAATTTCTATATTTCCAGCTTCATGCTTGTGACATAAAAAAAGTATTTTACTCGATGGGAGATGGATTAAGACAAAGTCTCAATTATGATGGAATGAGAAAACTAGCTTCAGTTATTCCTCCTCTCCTCGAGCAACAAGAAATCGTCAACTACATTGAAGCAAAAGTCGCAAATATCAACCAACTCTGCCAAGCGGAACGCTCTCAGATAGAGAAGCTGAAGGAATATAAGCAGCGTCTGATCAGCGATGTAGTGACCGGGAAAGTGAAAGTAACGAACGACTAATTTGTAAATATGAACGGTGAGTATAGATAGGAAGAAGCAGGAAAAGAGAGGAGGTATTGGTATCTCCGAAGCTCATGCCTTTAGGCGTGAGTAGCTCACATAAAACAACATAACACACACCGAACAAGTACCGTCACATGACTCCATTCCTGTGAACCGTTTTCCGTTTGGCTGAAACTTCCCAAAAAACAATCCGTACTGTGCAATCACGAAGCTTAATTGCGCTGCGACAAAGAACGAACAAAAAAAAACGTCTACATTATTGTAATCATTACAACAAACATGTAACTTTGTCTGACAATAGCCAACGTAAAGTATAGAAAACCAAACACCAGCTGTTCATGTATATTATCAAAAGGAATGGGACATCTGAACCCTTTCATCAAGAAAAAATATCCAAGGCCATCCAAAAAAGTTTTACACATCCCTTATCAGCGGACGATAAACTTGTGATTGACGCCATTACGCAGGAAGTGGCCCAATTTTTAACAGACAACGAGGCTTTCCGCACCGTCGAACACATTCAGGACAAAGTGGAACGCTGCTTAATGGAACACGGCTTTTACACCGAGGCCAAAAGCTACATTCTTTACCGCTGGCAGCGTACCGAGCAGCGACAAATCATGCAGCGTTTGGTTGATGGCATGGCCGACGATTCACTCGCCGACACTTTCAAGGAAATTCAACGCGATTTCCCCGACGAAGCCTACAATCTTAAATTGCTGGCCGACAAGCTGTCGGGCTTTATGAAGCGCGACATGAACAGCGACGAACGCTTGTCTGCGGTTATCAAAGTGGCCATCGAACTAACCACCCAGGATGCTCCCGACTGGGAGTTCATTGCAGCTCGCTTGTACCATTTCAAACTCACCAAAAAACTGGAGGCACAGGCCGAAATGCGGGGCATACGCTCGTTTTACGAAAAACTGCAATACCTGACGGCCAAAGGCCTTTACGGTGCCTACATACTCGAGGCTTACACCCCGGAGGAAATTGAGGAAGCTGCCACTTTTATGCGTCCCGAACGCAACAAACTGTTCAATTATTCCGGCCTCAGCCTGTTAGCGAAACGCTACCTCATCTGTACACACGCACACGAACCGATTGAGTCGGTGCAGGAAATGTACTTAGGCATTGCCCTGCATTTGGCTTTGCCCGAAAAAACGAATCGCTTGCATTGGGTGCAAAAGTTTTACGACATGCTGAGCATGCTGCAAGTCACCATGGCTACCCCGACGCTCTCGAACGCGCGCAAGCCTTACCACCAGCTGTCGAGCTGCTTTATCGACACCGTGCCCGACAGCCTCGAAGGCATTTACCGCAGTTTAGATAACTTTGCCATGGTCAGCAAGTTTGGTGGCGGCATGGGCATGTATTTTGGCAAGGTGCGTGCTGCCGGTGGCGACATCCGTGGCTTCAAGGGCGTGGCTGGCGGTGTGATTCGCTGGATGAAACTGGTGAACGACACGGCGGTGGCTGTCGATCAGCTGGGCATGCGTCAGGGGGCTGTAGCCGTTTATCTGGACGTGTGGCACAAGGACCTTCCTGAGTTTTTGCAACTGCGCACCAACAACGGCGACGACCGCATGAAGGCGCACGACATTTTCCCGGCTGTGTGCTATCCTGATTTGTTCTGGAAAATGGCCAAGGAGGATTTGAACCAGCTGTGGTATCTGTTCTGCCCGCACGAGGTAATGAAGGTGAAGGGCTATTGCCTGGAGGATTGCTTCGGCGATGAATGGGAACAAAAGTACCTTGACTGCGTGCAGGATTCGCGCCTGTCGAAACGCGCCATCAGTATCAAGGACATTGTGCGCCTTGTGCTGCGCTCGTCGGTCGAAACGGGTACGCCTTTCATTTTCAACCGCGACACGGTGAACCGCGCCAACCCCAATGCGCATCAGGGCATGATTTACTGTTCGAACCTTTGCACCGAAATTGCGCAAAACATGTCGCCCATCGATTCGGTTTCGTCTGAAATTCGTACGGCCGAGGGCGATACGGTGGTGGTGAGAACCATGAAACCGGGCGATTTCGTGGTGTGCAACCTGGCCAGTTTGTCGTTGGGCCACCTGCCGTTGGAGAACACAGCCGAAATGGAGGACAAAATAGCCACTGTGGTGCGTGCGCTCGACAACGTGATTGACCTGAACCTTTACCCCGTGCCCTATGCGCAAATATCGAACCAGCGTTACCGCAGCATCGGCCTTGGCGTGAGCGGCTACCACCACGCGCTGGCATTGCGGGGCATACGCTGGGAAAGCGTATCTCCGAAGCTCATGCCTTTAGGCGTGAGTAGCTCACTAGCTACCTTTTCAGAATGAACATAACGAAACTGGCAGCGTTTGAACGGTTCTTGTCGTCATTACATCGACGGGACGGTTCAAATGCTGCCAGTTGCTTTTGGGGTAAAATCCTTAAAAATGCGTGAGCATGGAGGAATGTGTTAGTTGGTAATCATTCGGTCGTAAACGGGCGGGTTCGTTGCGCCGTGTTTTTCGAAAATTTCGGCAATGTAAGTTTGCTGTTCGGGCGTGATGTTTTTTTCGCCGTTTTTCATTCGGTAATAAAGTCCTTTACCAAAATGATTCATGAGGTCCTGCTTGATGGCTGAAGCCACCGAGGTGCTTACTTCGTCGTAAATATTGGTCATACCCTGCGCCATGAGTTGCGGGTTGTCAGCTTTTGTGTTTGTATTCATCGTCGTTGATTATTTTTTGGGTGACTGCGAAATTACAAAAAAAAGCGCGAGTAGGGCCGAAAGGGAGTTGAAACTTTGTTATTTGAGGTGTTTTCGCTGACATTTAGGGTATTGGGCAAGGGGTGGGTATTTGCCCATGGCTCTCTGTATCGATTCAGGGTAATAGGCTGATGGGGGGGTGTAGTGTGTTGCTAAGCTGAGGAGTTTTAGGGCAAAACTGAGGCAGTTTTTCGGGTTTTTCGTAAATAAAAGTTGGAAGTTCACGCCATTTCGTTTAATTTTGTAATTAGCTTCGGTTTACAAAAGCCCATTCTGCAGCCAACATGGGGCGTTGGTCTCACTTTGTGCTGCGCTTCACGGGCTACGAAGTTCAGGGCCGTACGGCACATTTGAGCCGTAGGGACCAGATGGTTTGCAATTAAATCATTGTGTATGAAAAATAAAATTCTTCCGTGGATCAACATTTTTCTGGGCTGTACGATTATGGCTGCCGGATTTGTGTTCTTTATCAATCCCTACAACATTGTTCCGGGTGGAGTGTACGGTGCGAGCATTGTGCTGCATAACTTGTTCCCTTCGATTCAGGTGGGTACGTTCGGCTATATGTTCGACATTCCGCTGCTCATTTTGTCGGTGCTGCTATTGGGTTCGAAACTGGGGTCGCGCACCATTGTGGCGGCACTCAGTACGCCGTTTATCATGAATGCCATGTCGTGGCTGGTGTACCCGAACGAAGCGGCGCTGAATGCGCTCGACCCGGCGCAGCTGCTGGGGGGCATGATGAACATGACGGACCACTTGATGCTGACCACGCTGATGGGTTCGCTGATTATTGGTATCGGACAGGGTATTGTGGTGCGCAACGAGGCAACAACGGGTGGCAGCGACATCGTGGCCATGATTCTGCAGAAGTTTGCCCACATCAAGTTCTCGAATGCCATATTCCTGGTTGACGGTGTGGTAGTGACCTTCGGTTTGGTGGTAATCGGTTTTGGCATCGGAGCCACGGACGAAGCTACGCAGCCTTCGTGGCACCTGTCGTTTTACTCGCTGATAGCCATCTTCGTTTGTTCGCGTGTGTTGGCTCGCGTCATTACGGGAGCTAAGAACGACAAGCTGATGTTCATTATCAGCGACCAGAACCTGGAAACGCTGCATACTTTCATTCTGAAGGACTTGGACCGTACGGCTACTTGCATCAAGAGTAGCGGACTTTATACGGGTAAGGACAAGGAAATGATTTTCCTGGTGGTAAGCTACAAAGAGGTGGCTGAATTGAAACATATCATCAAACAGGCTGACCCGAGGGCTTTCGTCGTGGTGACGGATGCTTACGACACCTTCGGCGAGGGCTGGAAGCAGCTGCCTGACAAGGGCGAGGTGCAGCCTGAATAAGGTAAAAAGCTACTAAAACCTTTTACCTTTTTTCGGGTGAAAACGATAAAAAATGAAACTCCGAAGTGATGGAACGTGCGTGCCATCACTTCGGAGTTTTGTTTTAGGAATGTATTTTTCAACCTACTGGCTTTCAGAACTTTTTGATGAGGAACGAGGGGAAGACCCGGACGTAGATGCCTGCGGCAAAATTGAGCGAGGAGGGTTGACGCTGTAGGCCTTCGGTGGGCGAATAGCTGTTGGCGGCAAACTGGTTGAGCACGTCGGCGTGGATGCCCCAGGCAAAACCTTTGCCAAGCTGTTGGGCATACTCGAGGTGGGCCGTGAGGTTGTGAGGCTTGCTGAAGGTGAGGCCTTCGTGGGCCAGGCTGAGGGTGCCGTAGAGGGGATTGCCGAAAATGCTGACAAAGTCGTTGCAGTGCCAATAACCCAAACTGAGTTTGCAGCGCCACACGCGGGCTGAGGCTTGCAGGAAGAGGCCGTAGCCGCTGTTGAACGGAAGGAGCGTGCCGGCTTGCTGACCGAAATAGGCTGCATCGGCTTCAAAATTGAGCGTGGCAGGCAGACGGGTGGCAAGGGGAATGTCGACACCTAAGCCGGCTGCGGCATTGAACCACGTTTTGACCATGCGGTCGGGGGCTTCGGGGTTGATTTCGCCGCCCCTGTGCTGAAACACGGCTTGCAGCGGAAGGTAGCACTGCACACGGGCACTGCTACGCGAGGGACGGAAGCGCGTGCTGAGGCCGAAACTGAAGGATTCCTGTCCTTTGTCGTTGTGAAAAATAAAACTTTCCCAGTTTACCCAGGCGTCGAGGGTGAAGGGGCGGGTGTGCCACAGCACTTGTACGCCGGTTTCGGGGTCGGCACTGAGGTTGAGTTCGTCGTTGTAGAGTGGGGTTATCAGGCCGTGGTTCGACTTGCCATGCAGGGTACCGACCAGCACGTTGAGGTTGTGGGCCAGTTGCATCTGTACGCGGAATATGGGTACGGCGTGAAAGCCGTTCTGAGTGCTATTTCCTTGCCAGCCGGCCAAACCGCTATAATTAAAGTTGGGGTATTTGTGTGCTCCCCAAAAGTGGAGCAGGTGGGCGCCCAGGTCGATTTTAAGATTGCGCAGCGGCTGATACGATACCATGGGGTCGAGCCAGATGCCGGGCAGCGTGTAG
Source organism: Prevotella sp. CAG:891 (assembly GCA_000437675.1). GTDB lineage: Bacteria > Bacteroidota > Bacteroidia > Bacteroidales > Bacteroidaceae > Alloprevotella. The sequence goes on along the minus strand of FR901782.1, from coordinate 18,324 downwards.
CCTTTAACCAATTTGCTCTTGTACTCGTTGTCGCGCAAAAAGGGCATGGCTTCGATGTTTACGCGCAATTCGCCTTTGGCTGCGGTGTCGATGGCGAGTGGCTGTACGCCGTAGACGAGTGAGTCGATTTGCGCCCGCAGGGGCTGTACGGCAAACAGAATGAGAAAGAGCAAAGTGGTTTTGAATAAACGCATGATGGGGTTTTACTTTTTTCGTGAAAATGAATAAGCAAAATTACGAAATTTTGCATGGATGGGCTCTGAAACATTACAAAAAAAAGGCAAGGCCTCGATGGGAATCGGGGTCTTGCCTGATGTGTCTTTTTTCTTAAGTAGATGTTGGAAATTAGTTATACATTCAAATTGTGTTATTGTGCTGTAGCAGGTTGTTCTGTGCACAGGCGCATAGCGGGCTATGTGACTGAGTGCAGAGTAAGCTGATAGGATGCAATAATGTGATTTTATAACTCATTCGATAGAATTATATAAAATAATTTTGAACACCTACTTATTTCAAGAAAATGGCAGATTACTTCACATATACCTTGATGCTGGCACCGTTGGCCGTCACGATGTAGACACCGGCGGCAGGCAGGCGGAAGCTGCTTACTTCGCTGGCAAGGATGCGACCGTCGGGGGTGGCCACGCTGAAGTTGCCTTGGCCAATGCTGAGGTTGCGTCCGCTGAGGGTAGTACCCACCTTGCCGTTGGCAGTAACTTGCACAATGCCTGTGTGGTCGTAGTTGTATTCAGCATCCAGCAGTTCTTCGGTCACACCATTGGCATCGGTGTAAGTTTGCTTTTTCGCAACGAGCAGTCCTTTACCATTGTAGGTGTAGGTGGTGAGTTCGTATCCCTTGCCTTTAGGCAGTTCGATGCCGCGAACTGTGTTGGGCGTGGTGGCAGGATCTACGGCATAATCGAGGTCGTAGTAGTCATATTCCTGCACGAGCTTGTTGCCTTCGAGCACGTAGATGGGATAGCCGAGGATGTTGCGACAAACAGTCTGTCCGTTTTCTTCGCTCACATCGAAGTAGTTTTCGCACTGGTTGATAAACAATTCGCTCTCATTCCAGGCAGCCATTTCCAAATAGGACGTACCATAGTGGTATTTTCCCTCATCGTAGTTGCCGTATGTTCGATATTCCGCTGCGGCTACTCGTCCGTTGACCGATACCACCACAGGAGACTCGGGGCTGAACCCGTCGTGGTTCATCACCAGGGCATTGGGACGTTCAAACTTTAAGTCGCGGTTCTGTACATCGACCACAATGAACTTTTCAGCCCGATCGGCATCTTTGGTGTAAATGCTCAGTTTCTTGCCCTCCTGCTTAAGCGTAGACAGCATATCGGATTCGTATTTTTGACCATCGCTATATTGATAAATCTGATGGCATTTGTCGGTAAAGCCATTGTCGGTGTAGGTATAAGTCGACGTTTGCGTTCCCTCAGACGTTTCTTTGCCGTATCCGTTGGTTGTAGTGTTTTTATCAACCACTAGCGAGTGGGTAATGAGTCCGTTTTCCCAAGTGTAATTATCGGTGATTTCGGAGGTATAATCGTAATCGACAACACCATCTTGATCGTAGTCATTCATTTCGCGGAAGTAGCTATAGGTTTTGTCAATCTGTCCGAATGGATCGACACTGATGGCTATTGAATCTTTCACCCATACTGTGTTACCGGTGTGCTGCCGGTCGACAGTCTGGAGTTTGCCTGAGGCATCTCGCTTGAATGTGTTGGTTTCTTCGTAATTCACCTTACCGCCCGTGGTTTCGACAAAATGGACAGATGCGAGTGGCCCTTCGAAACCGAAGACTGCGCGCCAGGGATTGTTGACGGCATAAACCTCATCACTGGCGTAGGTAAAGGTGGTAACTTCGGTATCTTCGTTGGCAGGGGCTGCACGAAGCGAACCTGGGTTGGGCGAGGGTACAACCTCTTCATCATCATATAAGGGTTGACTGTATGCTATTTTAACCAAGCGGCCGAATGTATCATATTCGTAGGTGGTGCGGTCTTCGTCGCCATAGTTTACTTCTTTGAGGTAAGCGATACGACCCAAATCAGCATTGTATTTATAATGACAGCTGCGTTGATTATAGGAATCAGAGGAAATTTGCTGAATGGTGGAGTCGTTCAACTGCCCTTCTGCGCGGCATCCTGACTGCCAAGCATCGGATTTTTTAAGGTAGCCGGCTTGTTCGCCCAGCGTGTTGTAGAACTTGGCATCGTACGCTTCGGTATTAGCGTCAGAATGGGTGTATTTGCGTACCTCGGCAAGCGTACCATCGGCGCGGCAGATCCACATTCCCTTACGCTGGTAAGTATCGCCCGAACTTTCGTAGCGCACGTATTGTGTGGTGCCGTCCTGTTGCGGTGCGGTTTCAATGTAGTACGAGTCGAAGATGCTGTTGGGCGTGTAGTTTACCGTTTTTTTGCGGAGCTTTCCCTGCGCGTTGTACTCGTAGACGTACGTACCGACGGTGAGCAGTTCCTCAGCACCCCACTGTCCGTTTTCGCGACGGGTGATGTAGATGCTTTCAGAGGTGCGGTTTCTGTTCTTGTCGTAGCCGTAAACGTAGCGGAACTTTTGATTGCCCTCAAGGTTCACTTCAGTCCAGTCATCGATATTCACCTTTTTAGGTGCCACCATGCGGGTGTAGCGTTGCGCTTGATTCAGCTTTTCAAGTTTTTTTTGCAGGCTCTTGCGATGCGTTTGTCGGCCAAAGCGAAAACCTTGGGCATCGGCCGTTTGGGGGCAGGCTGTCAACAGCGCCAGGGCGGTTGACAACATGGCAACAGAAATTTTGGCATTCGCCGACCGGCTGTTCGAGCAAATTAACTTTGCCGCCATTCAGGCCAGTACGCGCCTGGCCCGCGAAAAGGGACGCTATGCCTGTTTCGAGGGGAGCGACTGGCAAACGGGGGCTTACTTTGAAAAGCGTGGCTACCAGTCGGAACGCTGGCAGCATCTGGCTGCTGAAGTGGCGGAGCAAGGCATGCGCAATGCCTATTTGCTGGCCATTGCGCCTACCAGCAGCACGAGCATCATTGCCGGAACTACGGCGGGCATTGACCCTGTGATGAAGCGTTTCTTCCTGGAGGAGAAAAAGGGGGCCATGCTGCCCAGAGTGGCACCGGCATTGTCGGACAAAACCTGGTGGATTTACAAAGATGCGCACCTCATTAACCAAACCTGGAGCGTAAGGGCTGCCGGGGTGCGGCAGCGTCACATCGACCAGGCGCAGAGTCTGAACCTTTACATCACCAACGAGTTCACCATGCGTCAGTTGTTGAACCTTTACATCCTGGCATGGGAATCGGGGGTTAAAACGATTTACTACGTTCGCAGCAAGTCGCTCGAGGTGGCTGAATGTGAAAGTTGTGCCTCGTAGGCGAGAGGTGTTCATCTGAAATAATTAACACGTGCATGGAAAATAATTTGCTAAAAAAGAACGCTTTATTCAATCCGAACGGCGATACCGACATACTGCGTCGCAAAATGATTGGGGGAAACACCACCAACCTGAACGACTTTAACAACCTGCGTTACCAGTGGACCAGCGACTGGTACCGCCAGGCTATGAACAACTTCTGGATTCCGGAGGAAATTAACCTGACGCAGGACACGAAGGACTATGTGAAACTGAGCCAGGCGGAATACGTGGCCTACAATAAAATTCTGAGCTTCCTCGTTTTCCTCGATTCGCTGCAGAGCAACAACCTGCCTTCCATCAGCGAATACATCACGGCCAACGAGGTGAACCTTTGCTTGCACATTCAGGCTTTTCAGGAGTGTGTGCACAGCCAGAGCTACAGCTATATGCTCGACAGCATTTGCAGCCCGGAGGAGCGTAATGACATTCTGTATCAGTGGAAAACCGACGAGCACTTGCTGGCGCGAAACACTTTTATCGGTAACTGCTACAACGACTTTCAGCAGCACCAAAATAGCTTTACGCTGATGAAAACCCTCGTTGCCAACTATATCCTTGAGGGTATTTACTTTTACAGTGGTTTCATGTTTTTCTACAATCTGAGCCGCCACGGCAAAATGTCGGGGTCGGCGCAGGAAATTCGCTACATTAACCGCGACGAAAATACGCACCTGTGGCTTTTTCGCAACATCATTCTGGAGCTGAAAAAGGAGGAACCTTCGCTGTTTACGCCCGAGAAAATAAAGGTTTACGAGGACATGATGCGCGAAGGGGTGAACCAGGAAATTGCCTGGGGTAAATACGTGATTGGCAACGACATTCCGGGCCTCAACGAGCAAATGATTGAGGACTACATTCAGTATCTGGGCAACCTGCGCTGGCACAGCCTGGGCTTTGGCTATTTGTACGAACAGCACCAGAACGAGCCGGAAAGCATGAAGTGGGTGGCGCAATATGCCAATGCGAACTTGGTTAAAACGGACTTTTTCGAGGCTAAAAGCACGGCGTATGCCAAAAGTACGGCGTTGATCGACGATTTGTAGACTCACACTGACACACAACCGAACTACGGACAACAGGGGTTCAAAACGCAAAGGGCTATACAATGGCTTTCTTCGTTTTGAACCCTTGTTTTTGGCGGATAGGGAACGAAGAGGAGGGGGAATATACAGTGCGGTGCAGACAAAAAAAAATCCTGTACATCATCCTTGTAGATGATGCACAGGCGCACTTTATATAGTAATTGATAAATGTCGCTTCACAGCGAGAACTGCTGAGGTGCCAAACGAAACACGCCAGCATGTTTGCACTTAAAAAAATAAGGATTGAATACCACTGTATTCTGCGTTTTTAAAGTACAAACGGTATCGGATTACTATGAAAACACACGGCAAAAATACGTTTTTGTTTCAAGCCGTGCAAGTTTTAGCCTTGAAATATACAGTTTTGTTCTCTTTTTTAACTAAAACTTAAGGTCATGGTCAGTTTACGACAAAAACCGCCTTCCTCCGTTCAGTAGGTACGGAAGAAGGCGGTTTTATCCTTTTTTTCGGCGCGGATAACAGCGAATAATCCGGCCGGAAATGGGGTGCTTAAGCCTGCAACTTGGCTTCAAAAGCCAGGGCATACATGCGCACCTGCTTAATCATGGCCAAAAGGCCGTTTGAGCGGGTGGGCGACAGGTGCTCGGTGAGGCCAATGCGCTGAATGAAGTAAAGTTCGGAATCCAAAATTTCGCGCGGTGTGTGGTGCGTCACGGCACGAAGCACCAGCGACACAATGCCTTTGACGATGAGGGCATCGCTCTCGGCGCGGAAGTCGAGCAGTCCGTCGTGTTCCTCGCACACAATCCACACCCGGCTCTGGCAACCGTCAATCAGGTTTTGGTCGGTTTTGTCCTCCTCGGGCAGCGGTTCCAGTTCCTCGCCCAGGTCAATGAGCAGCTGATAGCGGTCCATCCAGTCGTCGAGCGCACTGAAATCGTCAATAATTTCGTCTTGTATTTCGTTGATAGTCATAGCTTTTGAATTTGTTGTCGAATATTGAAAAGACTAATGAAAAGGGTTTACTGTTCCTCAGCCAGCACCTGCAGCACCGTCTGACCCACAGCACCCAGTGTAGCAGGCGCAATGTTTTCGGGCGTATCGTTCACGGTGTGCCACGTAGCACCGAAGGTGTGCGTACCGTCGAGATAGGGAATGATGTCGATGGTCGGGATACCGGCAATTTCGTTCAAGGGCACATGGTCGTCCTGCGCATAGCTGCCCTCCTGCTGCAAGAACAGGTTTCCGGCACCCACACGCTGTGCAGCGTCCCACACGCGCACCACCACCTCACGGGCATAGCGCAGCGAAATGCCTTCGTAGCAATAACGGGCATCCTTGCCGCCCACCATGTCGAGCAGAATGCCGTAGCGTGCGCGGTAACCCTCGACATGCGGATTGCGCGCCCAATACTGTGAACCCAAACACCAGTCGGAGCCATCGTGCGGAGCTTTGTCCTCGGCCCAGTAGGGCGCACCGTAGTCCTCGGAGTCGAAGCAGATAAAGTCTACACCCACAGCAGGATTCAGCTGCGGCATGAGGCGGGCCAGTTCGAGCAACACAGCCACACCGCTGGCACCATCGTTGGCCGCCATTACGGGTTTACGGTGGTTGGCACTGTCAGGGTCGGCATCGGCCCAGGGGCGGCTGTCCCAGTGGGCACACAGCAAAATGCGCTCGGTAGCTTCGGGGCGGTAGGCGGCAATGATGTTGCGCGAGTGCAGCACCTTGCCGTCCCATGCCTTGAGGTCGGCTTTTTGTTCGGTTACTTGCAGGCCATACTGCTTGAAGCGGTTCACAATGTAGTCGGCACAGGCACGGTGTGCCTCGGAATTGGGCACACGCGGACCAAAGGCACACTGCGCCTCGACATGGGCATAGGCTGAATCGGCTTGAAACTTCACCTGCGTCAGCGCCACAGTGTCGGCATCGCCTTCAGCCGGAGCCGACGTTTTTTGGTTTTTACAGCTACCCATGCTCAGCACAGTCAGGGCAAGGGCGGCCAAAAGGGGATATTTCATGATAAATAGGAGTTTTTGAATTCTGAACAAGGAAATCTGACCGAAAAGGGAGTCAGAAAGGGTTTTTCATGCTATTTCAGCAGTTTGAGAATGTCTATATTTTTTACCTAAAAACCAGGTTCGGCGCAGTCCTGACATTGCTGCATGACGCGGAGGAAATTGCCACCCCACACCTTTTGCAAATCGGCCGTGGTGAGTCCTTCGGCTTGCAGGCGCAGCGTCAGTTCGGTGAGGTCGGAGGCCGAAGCACAGCCCGGCACACCGCCGTCGCCATCGAAGTCGGTGCCTATGCCCACAGCATCAATACCGGCCACGTCGATAAAGTGCATGAGGTGCGCCACGCCGTCGGCCACGGTGGCAGGCTGGGGGTCGGTGTCGAGGCGCAGAAAACCGTGGTAAAGCGTTACTTGCGCCACACCGCCGGCTGCGGCCAGGGCACGCAGCTGGTCGTCGGTAAGGTTGCGCGGATGGTTGCACAGGGCGCGACTCGAAGCGTGCGAACACACAATGGGCGTGCGGCTGGCACGGAGGGCATCGTAAAACGACGATTCGGCGGCATGGCTGAGGTCGACCATCAGCCCCACGCGGTTCATTTCGCGCACCACCTCGCGGCCAAAGTCCGACAGACCGCCGTGCAGCTGTTGCGAGCGGCGTGCGGAATCGCAAATGTCGTTGTCGCCATTATGGCAAAGGGTGATGTACACCACGCCGCGCTTTCGGAAACGCGCCACATTCGTCAGGTCGTGACCCAGCGCATAGCCGTTTTCAATGCCGCGCATAATGCTGAGCAGCCCGGCTTGCTTGTGGGCATAGAGTTCGGCCGGAGTGGCAGCCATGCACACGCCGGGAGCTTGTGCCACACGCGCTTCAAGCTCGTCAATCAGGCTGTCGGCCTTTGCCGTGGCTGCCAGACGTGCTTCGGGGGTGAGTTCGCCCTGGGGCAAATAGGCCACCATGATGGAGGCGTCGAGCAGACCTTCGCGCATCTTGACAAAGTCTACCAGCAGTTGGGGGTCGCGACGGCAAAGGTCGATGTCGCGGTCGAAGAACATGGGGGTGTCGCAGTGCGAATCGAGCGTCAGCACGCGGTGGTGCACCTGACGGGCAGCGCGGTAGCGTTCGGCCTGACCCACAAAGTGGCGGAACAGGGGGAGCATACACGCATCGCCGTCGGACAGGAAACATTCGGGGTGCCACTGCACGCCCATCACGGGGTGGAAGTCGGTGCTTTCAATGGCTTCGATAATGCCGTCGGCCGAACGGGCGGTGACGCGGAGCAGCGGACCCGGCTCGGCCACGGCTTGATGGTGAAAGGAGTTGACCGCAAAACGGGTGCCGAGCAGGCGTGACACGGCTGAATCGGGTTCGGCTTCGACGTAGTGGGTGGCTTCGCTACGCGCAGCTTCCTGGCTGTGTTTCAGCAGCGAGGTGTGGGGCAAGGCAGTGCCCATGTCTTGCATCACTTTGCCGCCGAGGGCAAGGGCTATGACCTGTATGCCGCGACAAATGCCGAAGAGGGGGAGGCGGCGGTTGTAGGCCATGCGCACAAGGGCGAGTTCAAAGGCGTCGCGCTCGCTGTTGATATTGCCCAGCCGGGGCAGGGGGTCTTCGCCCGTAAAGAGGGGGTTGACGTCGGCTCCGCCCGACAGCAGCAGGGCATCGAGGCGGTTGAGCAGGCTGAACAGGTGAGCATCGGGGTGGCGACGTGGAGGAACGACCACCACATCGGCTCCGGCGGCTTCGAGCGAACGAATGTAGCCGGGCAGGAGCTGCAGGCGGTCGTCGGCATAATTGCCGCTGATGCCTATGAGCGGACGGCGGTCTGAAGCACTGTATGGGCAGCTTTCGGCATAGAGCGTGTCGGTAAGCTGGTCGATATTGAAAGCTGATGACATGAGGGGGTGTTTTTTAGAATTGCACGGAAAAACAGCGGCTTACTTCTTGGGGCGGTGGCCGGGACCTTTCGGGAACCATCCTTTGCTGACGCGGTCGCGCTGCTCAAAAATTTCGAGGATGGACCACAGGGCTGAGAACCCGGTGACACCAAGTATGGCACTCCACACGGTGGACTGAACGAACAAGGCACCGACCGTGCAGCCGATGCCTACCAGCAAAAAGAGCCACCACAATCGGGTGCCAAAGTAGTACTCTGCTTTAATTACAATGGGGTGGAATAGCCCGATAATGAGAAACGTGGCTAATCCAATCAGAGGACCGGCGTAATTCATTGATTTGTTGGGGATTGGGGTTTTAGGTGACTGAATTTCGAATACCTTCATTTTGTTTATTCCGTACACCTGCCTATTGCTTATTTATGGCCGTTGCGCGGATGCGAAAAGGGGGCACGCATGTAGCCGGGGTTAAGGCAGCACAGCGGGACCTTAGGTTGACAAGCGCATACCAAAAAGGGCGGCCACCCGCCAAATGTTATGGCAGTGACCGCCCGATAGGAATGTCTGCTTATTTTTCGGGAAGGATTACCGGCACGGTGCGGTTAATGGTTTGTTCGAGCGAGATGAGGGTCTCGGTCGAAATCACACCGGCAATTTCCTGAATGTGATTGTTGAGCAAATCCATCAGGTGTTCGTTATCGCGCGAGTAGAGCTTTACCAACATGGTGTAGGGACCGGTGGTGAAGTGGCACTCCACGATTTCGGGAATTTTTTCCAATTCCTCAGCTACGCCCTTGTACATTGAACCGCGCTCAAGCTTGATTCCGACGTAGGTACAGGTGCTGTAACCAATGCTTTTGGGGCAAACATTATAGCCCGAACCGGTAATGACTCCGGCCTCGATCAAACGCTGCACACGCTGGTGAATGGCGGCACGCGAAACTCCGCAAACAGCGGCCACATCCTTAAACGGAATGCGAGCATTGACGGATATGATCTTGAGTATTTTCAAGTCAAGTAAGTCTACCTTTTCCATAATATATTTCTTGCTAAAATCTTTGTTTACATAGTGATAATAAGGACATAGCCATGCGGCGTGTACTTTCAGATGACTATGCGGCGGTAAGGCCTTATATTACACTGGCAAAGATAACTTATTTGTACAATATGACAAAAAACGCACTGGTTTTTTGACTATAATATCGTACTTTTTGACATATTGAGCACATACCACCCCTGTGCGTTCGCAAATTTTGTCGGTTTGCTATGAGATTTACACTCTCCTTTGCCCCCGAAGAAGCAGGGCAGCAATCAGCGTTTGCGTATTTGGCGCAGCACGGGCCAGACAACGGGCACCAGCAAACCGAGCACCAACAGGCCGAGCGGCACCTTGAGCCACAACGTGGGCAGGGCCGACACGCCCAAGCCGCTGAGCAGCAAACCGAGCAAGAGCAGGGCGCGCTGTAAGGTGGCGCGGTTCATGCGGTAGCCGTAGCGACGCGAGAACACAACGTAAATGAGGAAAAAGTCGAGCAAATGAGCTAACGAAAGGCCGAGGCCGGCACCGACAAGGCCATAGCGGCTGTAGCCGAGAATGACAAGGGCGCAGAACAGAACGTCGTAGGCCAGTTCGAGCACCATGTAGGTGAATGAGTCGCCGCGAGCCAGGGGAATATAGGCGATGGGGGTGTAAATGGCCTTGAAGAACATGCAGGGGGCGGCGCAAAGCACCATGGGCAGAATGGGCAGAAAGTCGGCCGTGTAGAGTATCCGGGTGATGAGGGGGAGCGCCAGGCCAAACAGCACGAGAAAGGGCGACATAAGCACAGCGAGCACGTTGATTTGGCGGTTGATAGCCAAGTTCATGGCGCGGCGGTTGTTCACCACTACCGAAAGGCGGGGAAAGAAGTCGGCATCCATGGCCGAAAAAATAATGCGGGCGTAGCTCACGGTGAGGGTGTAGCCGGCGGCATACAGGCCGATTTCGGCTACGCCACGGGGCGAATCCATAAGGGCGGCACGTATGAGCATTTCGGCGCCCGAGGTCATCACGCCGGCCAAGATATAGGCGGTGCCCAACTTGATGAGCGGCAAACCGAGGCACAGATAGCCGGGGCGGAAACTGCCTAGGCGGTAGGGGAGAAGGCGGACCGAGGCGCGCAGATTGAGGGCGAAGAGCAGGGCGGAGGTGACGAGCAGCACGGGAACAATGCCGCGCAGGCCGAACAGCACATAGCAAGGCACGCTCACCACTAAGGCGCCGAGGGCACCAAGGGCGGAGGCTTGGGCCAGACTTTTGAGGCGGCGCAGGGCGCGGAGCAGGGCTATTTCACCGCCGGTAAGGGTGGCAAAGCCTACTGCGAGCGACAACTGCATGAACGAGGCGGTGTAGGCCGATGAACCGGCTACGGTACGACTGATGAGGGGGGCAAAACTGAGGCAAATGAGGGTGCCGAGCAGGGCGGTGAGCAGCACCCAGGTGCGAATGAGGCGGGCCTGGGAAACGGTTTGGGGCAGACTTGCCGGAGATACGCCGGGCTGTGCTTCGCTCTCGGCATTGTAGACCTCGGAAAGCCGACGTACGGCACTGAGCGAGAGGCCGAAATTGGTGGCGTTGCACACGAGGTCAATGGTGCGGCTGAAAAGGTCGACCAAACCGATACCGGCGGTGCCGATGAACAGGGCGGCCACCTTGTTGCGCACCACGCCGGTGAGCACCGAAAGCACTTGCACGCTGCCGAGAAGGCCGGTCGATTTAAAGAGTTGGCGATAGTGGGTCATGGAGTGGGTTCGGGATGGAGCGATGAAAGGCTGAGCAGGCGGTTCTGAAGTAGCGACTGTAGGCAAGTAAGTATTTTTGCATCAATTTTTCGGGAAACAGGTATGCATGGCTTATGTCAGCAAAAAAAGCAGCTGTTTACAGGGTGAGTTTATAGACGTTGGTTTGTCGCTGTACGAAACCGAGGCGGCGATACAGGCGGTTGGCGGCTTCGCGTTCGGGGCGCGAGGTGAGGTTGACACTGGCTGCACCATGGGCCTTGGCTTCGGCCACAAGGTGGGAAATGAGCTGGCTTCCGTAGCCGCGACCGCGACAAGTTTGACTCACAACGACATCTTCAACCCAGGCTTTGGTACCGGTGACGAGGGCATCGAGGGTAAGCGTGGCCATGCCGCAAAGTTGGGCGCATTCGTCGTGCAGCACATAGAGTCTTACGTTGGGGCGCGACACAATTTGGCGCAGGGCTTCGGCGCGGAGCGGGGTGGCTTTGGCCGAGAGCTGGGGCAACAGGGCATTGATTTGGGCAGCGGTGTGGTCGGTCACGTCGTCGGGACGGAGGGGGGCGATGTGGGCGGTGTTGAGCACATCGAGCAGCTGACTGACGGTGCATTGCAGCAGGGGATGCCAGGCTTCGGGGGCTATTTCGGCCAATGGCTCAAGCACAAAGCGGCGTTCGGCCAGGTGCTTGTGGGGCAGACAGAACTGTGGGGTGTCGATGACGAGGTGGGGTGTCTGGGGTGTTTCGGGGGTTTCGGCCAGTAGGATGTCAATGTCGATGATGCGGTCGGTGTAGCCATTGTCGGTTGATTTGTGGGTGCGGCCCATTTCGCGTTCGATGAGTTGGGTGGCTTGCAGCACTTCGTCGGGGGTGAGGCGGCTGCGAAGCACCACGGCGGCATTGAGAAAACGGTTGGCCGAGGCAAAACCGACGGGGGCGGTGTCGTAAAGGGCTGAACGGCTGACGGGCTTGCCTACACGGTGGGTGAGCAGGTCGATGGCGCAGTCAATATTTTCGGTTCGGTTGCCTAAATTGGTTCCGAGCGACAGATAATAGGTGAACATGATGCTTGGATTTGTGGTACTTACGGTATGAGCAGCATACACATAGCAACACTCCCCCCTGCCAGTTGCAATCAAGTGTGAACAATGCAGGGGGGAGTATTCAGTAAGTTATTTCTTGCGGTTAGCACACGATGGCTGTGGCTGTAAGGAATTAGTCAGACACCTGCTTAATCAAGAATAAGCATACAGTCGCCGAAGGGGCCGAAGCGATAGTCGTGCTTCAGGGCTTCGTGGTAGGCATTCATGGTGTACTCGTAACCGCCAAAGGCTGCTGTGAGCATGAGGAGGGTTGAGTAGGGCAGGTAGAAGTTGACGAGCATGGCATCTGCCACATGGAACTCGTAAGGGGGGAAGATGAATTTGTTGGTCCATCCTTCAAACTCCTTGATGCGGTTGTCGGTGCTGCACGAAGCTTCGAGGGCGCGCTGCACGGTGGTGCCGATAGCCACAACCTTGCGTTCTTCGTCCTTGGCCTTGTTGACAATGCGGCAGCATTCTTCGTTGACAAACATCTGTTCCGAGTCCATTTTGTGCTTCGTAAGGTCTTCCACGTCGGTGTTGCGGAAGTTTCCTAAGCCGCAGTGCAGGGTGAGGAAGGCCATGTCGATGCCGCGGATTTCGAGTCGCTTCATCATTTCGCGCGAGAAGTGCATACCGGCCGTGGGGGCAGTTACGGCACCTTCGTGCTTGGCAAAGATGCACTGGAAGCGTTCCATATCCTCGGGTTCGCTTTCGCGACCCACGAAGCGGGGCACGGGCGATTCGCCCAGAGCATAGAGTGAGCGTTTGAATTCATCGTGGTCGCCGTCGTAAAGGAAACGCAGCGTACGGCCTCGGCTGGTGGTATTGTCGATTACTTCGGCCACGATAGAGTTGTCCTCGCCAAAGTAAAGTTTGTTGCCAATTCTGATTTTACGGGCCGGGTCAACGAGTACGTCCCACAGGCGCAGTTCCTGGTTCAATTCGCGCAGCAAGAACACTTCGATGCGTGCGCCTGTTTTTTCCTTGTTACCGTAAAGGCGTGCGGGAAATACCTTGGTGTCGTTAAACACAAACACGTCGTGTTCATCGAAAAAGGTCAGGATGTCCTTGAACATCAGGTGTTCGATTTCGCCCGTTTTTCTGTGCAGCACGAGCATTCTGCTCTCATCGCGGTGGGGAGCCGGATATTTTGCAATCTTTTCCTCGGGGAGCTTGAATTTGAATTGTGAGAGCTTCATAGAACTTCTGTATTTTTGTAGGAATGTGTATATACCATCTGTACGACTAACGAAAGCCGCAGCACATGGCCGTACTTTGATTCGGTTAAACTATTTCGGAACGGAGTGGTGTGAAACAGCAAAGCCGTGAAAACTTCAACGCTACTGTTTCTCCTTCATTTCATTGAGCAATGCTTCGAAGCGGTCGGTATCGAAGGTGTGCGCTTCGGTAAAGTAACCCACGCGGGTACGGCGCAAGGCCGTGAGGTGCGCTCCGCTTCCGAGTGCCACGCCGATGTCGCGAGCCAGGGCGCGGATATAGGTACCTTTTGAGCACACCACGCGAATGGTGATTTCCTGGGTGTCGAGATGGCACTCAGTAAGTTCAATTTCGTCGATGCGCAGGGGTTTTGCCTTGAGTTCCACGGTTTCGGCCTGTCCTTTGCGGGCCAGGTCGTAGGCGCGTTTTCCTTCAACCTTGCAGGCTGAATAAACGGGAGGCACTTGCATGATTTCGCCCTTGAAGGTGCTGAGTACGCGGCGCACTTCGGCTTCGGTGATGTGTTCGGTGGGGTAGGTAGCGTCGATAGGGTGCTCCAGGTCGAAACTGGGGGTCGTGGCTCCGAGTTTCAGCGTGGCATAGTATTCCTTGACGCCGGCCTGCAACTGCTCAATGCACTTCGTAGCCTTTCCGGTGCACATCACGAGTACACCGGTAGCCAGGGGGTCGAGTGTGCCGGCATGGCCAATTTTCACCTTCTTCACCTGCCAGTACTGGGTGAGCAGTCGGCGCACGCGTGCCACGAGCTGAAAGGAGGTCATGCCGTAGGGCTTGTCGAATGCTGCCACGAGGGCGGGCATAGCGCGGTTTCCGTCGGCTTCGTACCAGGCGTCGATGGCTTCACGGGCTTGCGTAAGGTCGGTGGGTGTGAGGGTGTGAATGGGTTGCGTCTGCTTCTGTGTCATGCGGTCGGCACTGTTAGTATTTGTCTGTAATGTAATGACTGATTATCAAGGAGAATCGGTTAGTCAACCATGGCCAAATCCATGCCCATGGCACCCATCAGCAAAATGGCGGCGCCCACGATGATGCGGTACCAACCAAAGGCTACGAAGCCGTACTTCGTGACATAGCTGATGAAATATTTGATGGCGGCAATGGCCACAATGAACGATACCACCGAACCTAATAACAGCATCGAAAGGTTGTTGCCCTGCGTCAGGATATTGCCCTCGCCGTGGCTGATGAGTTTGTAGGTTTCGAGGCAGGTAGCGCCAAACATGGTGGGCACAGCCAGGAAGAAACTGAATTCGGCTGCGGCCTTGCGGGTGAGGCGCTGCGACATACCGCCGACAATCGTGGCCATGGAGCGCGACACACCGGGTATCATCGAAATGCACTGCACGCAACCGATGATAAAGGCGCGCTTGTAGGTCAGGGCTGTGTTTTCGGAACCTTTATTGAATATTTTGTCGCAGAACAGCATGAACACACCGCCGACGATGAGCATCACGGCTACGAGGTTGACATTGCCGAGGTTCGATTCGATAAAGTCGTTGAACGTCAGGCCGAGTACCACAGCGGGCAGCACGCCGACAATGAGCTTGAGGTAAAAGCGCCAAATGGCTTGCCACCAGGTGTAACCCTTGGTTTGCATGGTTTCGGGGTAGAAAAACTTGCGCCAGTACAGGCATACCACCGAAAGAATGGCACCAAACTGAATGATTACGGTAAATGCCTTGACAAAGGCGTCGTGCTCCACGTTGAGCAGACTTTCGGTAATAATCATGTGCCCCGTTGACGATACGGGCAGAAATTCGGTAAGCCCTTCAACGATGGCTATAATAATGGCTTCTATCCAGTTCATTATTTACAGTATGTAGAAAATGTGTATGAGTTAGTTACGGGGTTTACGCATAATGCCATAGATGATAAACAGATAGCCGAAAAGGCATACGGCTGGGGCCACCTTGATGCGCTGTGCGCTGAAAATTTCGGGGTTGAACGTGGTTTCGTTCGAACCGCTACCCGACATCAGCACCATGCCGATAATCACAATGGCCATACCTACTGCGAGCAGGATGAAATTGATGCGATCGAAAGCAAATACGCGCTTCACAGGTGCTTTCGGTTCGGCACTTTCGTTTTTCAAATCGTTCATACTTACGTATTTTGTGGGGTAAGATATAGAGTTCTTTGTATTTTCTTTTTTCGGGGATAGGGGTGGGTCAATGCAGTTGCTGCGCCGTTCGGCCTACTTCAGATACACGTCGGCAGTGCGCAAATTGAGCTGTCGGTTTACCGAGATGTAGGCGCACCAAATGGTGATGAGAATGCCGCAAACAAATATCACGCCCATGGTGGCTATCCACACTTCGGGGGTGACGAGCTGATTGAGGTAAATGTCGCCTTCGCCCGTGCCAAACTGCAAATAGTAGAGTGTGCCGCCCAGCAATCCGCCGGCCAGTATGGCGGCAAACAGTCCGATGCGGAAGGCTTGCCAAATAAAGGGGCGGCGAATAAAGCCCCAGCTGGCACCCACCAGTTTCATGGTGTGAATGCTGTAACGGTTGGCGTAGATGTTCATGCGCACAATATTATTGATAAGCGAGAACGACACCAGTGTAAGCAGTCCGGCCACGACGAGCAACACGGCACCCACAATGGGGATGGTGCGGTCAAGGTTGCCCATCACGTCGCGCGGATAAATCACGTCGGTCACGCCCGGCAAAGCCCTCACGCTGGGTTCGTAGTGGGCTATGCTGTCGAGGTTGGCATAATCGGCTTTCAAATACACCTCGAACTCAGCCGGAATGGGGCTTCCGCCCAAAAAGTCGGTTTCGAGGTCACCCTGCAACGCCGCGTTCATTTCGCGCGTGCCTCGTTCCTTCGAAATGTAGTCAACCAGGCGGGCGTAGGGTGCCTGGCGCAGTTTGGCCTGGGTGGCCAGCATCTGCTCATTCGTCACGCTGTCGTTCAGCAACACTTCGATGGTAAGTTCCTGGCGTATTTGCCGGCTGAAGTTTGTGCCTATGCTGACAAACAGCACCACGGTTCCCAATAAAACCAGCACAAGGGTGGTACTGATACAAGTGGTGATGGTGGCAAAACGCCCCACACGCCGCTTCTTTTTTCGTGTTTTGCTCATAAAGCTATTTCTTGCTACAAAAGCCAATAAGGCAATATTCGTACAAATATACAACAAATTCGGGTTCGAAAATGCTTTTTAGCCCCGTGTTTAACAATAATTAGTCAGAAACGCACCATTCTAACGCTTTTCAGTGACAAAAAAATTGTAACTTCGCTTGCATGAAGCGCCCTGCCGACCGTTGATGGCCGGCATTTCGTGTGTGTGGGCTGCTTCGGCTAACTTCTCCATCTTGCTCATGACAGAATCCTTCATCAAACGCCTTTCGCGCTGCTGGCACTGGTTGCTGCGCTTCCGCCATCGCTGTGGCTACGGCATTCATTCGCCCTTTGCCTTTGGCTTTGTGACGGGGGTTATTTACGAACGGGCGGTTTACTATGCCTATGCCGAACTGGCACACGCCTATGCCTGTGCCCAACAGCCGCCGCTCCGGCTCAAGGACTACAAACTGCTGTTCCGTCTGGCCAACTTTCAGCGTCCCGACCGCTGCCTGGTGTACGGGGCTTCGGCTTCCGACCTCATGCTGCATTTCCTCAAGGCCGGAAGTCGGCATACGGAGTATATCAACGTAAAGGGGGGCGAAATGGTTGACGACTTCACCGTCGACATGGCGGTGGTGACACATTTCAACCTGTCTGCCGCACGCTTTCTGCTGCATCAGCTCAAACCGGGGGGACTGCTGGTCATCATTGGCATCGACACGCCCAAAAGCCGGGCGCAATGGCAAAAACTCATTGAATGTGAACCGGCTCGCGTCAGTTTCGACCTGCGCGACTTTGGCTTCATCTTTTACCGCCCTGATTTACAGCGCGAACATTACCTTATCAATTACTTCTAACTCATGCTCTACACTCGCAAAGGCGACTGCGGCACAACCGACCTGGCCGACGGTAGCCGCGTGCCAAAAACGCATCCGCGCATGGTGTGTGTCGGCACCATCGATGAGCTGTCGTCGTTCATCGGCTGGCTGCTTGCCCTCATGCGCCAGCAGTTACCTGCCGAGGCCCTGCAGCCCGATGTACAGCTGCTCCTGAACGCCCAACGCCGATGCTTTGCGCTCGGTGCGCTGGCTGCGGCCGTGCCCCAGCCGCAGGGTTTGCCCGATAAGGCCGACATCCTTGCGCTCGAACGGGCCATCGATGCCTATGCGGCCAACTACGCAGCCTCGTTTCGCGGCTTCGTGCTGCCGGGGGGCCATCCTTTGGCGGCGCAATGCCATGTGTGTCGCACCCTGGTGCGAAGGCTCGAACGCGAATTGCTGTCGGCAGGGCTGTTTCATGCAGCCGAAACCGAGGCTGATTCTGCCTACGAAACGCCGGCCTACGTGAACCGCCTCTCGGACTACCTGTATGCCCTGGCCAAAAAAATCAATGCACTCACCGGCTGTCCCGAAGTACCGGCAACCGAACCTTAACTCACACACAGTCTGGCAGCAGCCTGGCATTCACTTCACCGCACAACGCCTTGTGCAGGTGCATCGTTGCCCGCTTTTTTTGCTTTTAGGCTTCAAAATGGCTAAAAAACGATGAAATTAGGGCAATATACCTCGCTAAATGTTTGTGTGTTTGGATAAAAAGTGTATTTTTGCCGCCACGTTGGCGAAACGTACCCACTAACCTCGGCCAACACATGCTGAACACCTCCTTCCTTCTCCACTTGTTCAGCCACAGCCAAGCCCCGATTAACGGGTCGGGCACACGCAGATTGATAAGTAGGTGTTCAAAATTATTTTATATAATT
>FR901781.1:35872-41954 GCA_000437675.1 Prevotella sp. CAG:891 | reverse complement strand
AGACGATTAAGCGTCAGAAAAAATTTTTCTTTTTTTTCGGGCTAATGGGCGCGCGTTGCACTCTTTGGGAGCAAAACTACGAATTTTGCACGATTCGCACCAAATGAAAAAACAAGAAAATTCGCGTTTTATGCCGAAGAACATGTTTAATGGGTGCTTTTGGAGCCTATAGGGAACGGATTGAGGGTTTTGGATTCAAAATAATGCAGATTTATATTATAAGTAGGTGTTCTATATTAGTTTATATCAGTCTGTCGATTTTCTTTATAATTACTCCCTTAACTGCTTTGCTTACACAAGGCGTTCTGTGGCATTGAGTTCAACGTTTGTTACGCCTATGGCGGTTTAAACATTAAGCTTAACAAGGGTGAAACGGGTATGCTTGCTTCGACGTGCGTTTCAAAGGGATATAAACGTGAGTAAAACCGAGATTATAGATTTTTTTGAAAGTACTGATTATCAATAGTTCCAAATTTATTAAAACTAGCTCGGAACTAATTTAAACTAGGTCGGAACTAATTTCAACTAGGTCGGAACTAAATTCGACTAGCTCGGAACTAAATTCGACAGTCGCGGAGCAAAAAAGGGCGCAAGCAAAACCTTTGTCAGGAATGCTTGCGCCTTGTATATTCAATGTGCGTCTGCGTTTATGCGAAAACTAAACTTCAATTAGTTGCAAGCGCAGCGCGGTTTGATTTGCTGGAAGAAGTCGTTGCCCTTGTCGTCAACGAGGATGAATGCGGGGAAGTCCTCAACCTGAATTTTCCAAACAGCTTCCATGCCGAGTTCGGGATATTCAACGCATTCGATGCTCTTGATGTTCTGCTGCGAAAGGATGGCAGCAGGTCCGCCGATTGAACCGAGGTAGAAACCACCGTGTTTCTGGCAGGCATCGGTTACCATCTGCGTACGGTTACCCTTGGCAATCATTACCATTGAACCGCCGTGGCTTTGGAAGAGGTCGACATAGGGGTCCATACGGTTGGCCGTGGTCGGACCCATTGAACCGCAAGGCATGCCCTGAGGTGTCTTGGCCGGGCCGGCATAGAGCACGGGGTGATTCTTGATGTAATCAGGCAGGTCTTCGCCCTTGTCCAAACGCTCTTTGAGTTTGGCGTGGGCAATGTCGCGTGCCACGATGATGGTGCCATTGAGGCTGACGCGCGTAGCAACGGGGTGTTTGGAAAGTTCCTTGCAAACGTCGGCCATGGGCTGGTTGAGGTCGATGCGTACTACATCACCTTCGCCGGCCTGACGCAGTTCTTCGGGAATGAGCGAACCAGGATTGTCGTCCATCTTTTCAATCCAGATACCGTCTTTATTGATTTTACACTTGATGTTACGGTCGGCAGAGCAGCTTACGCCCAAACCTACGGGGCAGCTGGCACCGTGACGGGGGAGACGTACGACGCGTACATCGTGTGCAAAATACTTACCACCGAACTGTGCGCCCAAACCGATGCGGTGTGCTTCTTCAAGGAGCTGCTTTTCGAGTTCTACGTCGCGGAAAGCACGTCCGGTTTCGTCGCCCGTGGTGGGGAGGTTGTCGTAGTAATGCGTTGAAGCCAACTTCACGGTGAGGAGGTTCTTCTCGGCAGAGGTACCACCAATGACAAAGGCAATGTGATACGGGGGGCAAGCAGCGGTGCCGAGGGTCTTCATCTTCGATACGAGGAAGGGCACGAGCGTTTGCGGATTCAGAATGGCTTTGGTTTCCTGATAGAGGTAAGTTTTGTTGGCCGAACCACCACCCTTTGTTACGCAAAGGAACTTGTATTCCATGCCTTCGGTGGCTTCGATGTCGATTTGTGCGGGAAGGTTGCACTTGGTGTTTACCTCGTCATACATGTTGAGGGGTGCATTCTGCGAATAGCGAAGGTTTTCTTCGGTATAGGTTTTATACACACCTTTTGCAATGGCTTCTTCATCGCAGTAACCGGTCCAGACGTGCTGACCTTTTTCGCCGTGAACGATAGCCGTACCGGTATCCTGGCAAATGGGGAGCTGGCCTTTGGCGGCTACTTCGGCATTGCGAAGGAAAGTAAGGGCTACATACTTATCGTTGTCGGAAGCTTCGGGGTCGGAAAGGATTTTGGCTACCTGTTCGTTGTGAGCACGACGAAGCAGGAACGAAACATCGCGGAAAGCCTGATTTACCATACGGGTAAGACCTTCGGCTTCGACTTTCAAAATGGGTTTGCCTTCAAATTCACCCACAGATACGTAGTCCTTGGTCAACAAGTAGTATTCCGTATCGTCCTTTCCAAGCTGGAACATGGGCGCATACTTAAATTCAGGAGTTTGTGCCATAATTGAGTTGATTATATTTATGTCGATAATGAAGTCGTCTAAACTTTTCTGACGAAGATTTGAATGGGAGTTTTATCTCTTCTAAATTCAATCTTCACCTTTCTTTTTGGTTGTTTTTTGATCTTTCATCGGTCGTGTAGCTCGCTACACTCCCTCTTCAAGGCCCAAAAACACCTCAAAAATAAAGGCAAATCTTGAAATTCATAAAAGTTCAGACAACTTCATTGAAAATTATTCGACATCGACTTATGAGATTATTAGATTTTACTGTTTTTGTCCTTGTGTTACATAGGTGCGGCTATTCGCATAAGCAAAAGTAGCTATTTATTTTAAGAAACGCCTTTCCATGCATGATTTTTTGCGTGGAAAGGCGTTAGTTTTAGCTAAGAAGGAGATGTTGAATTTTATTTTTTGGAATACAACACCTTTGAACGCTGCCGTGTGCGCTTATTCGTCGCGCCAAAAAGCGGGAGTGAAGGGCAGGAGCAACGAGAATATTTCCAAACGGCCGGCGAGCATCAGGAAAGAGTTTATCCATAAAGTGGCATCGTTCAAACAGCTCCAGGAACCTAAGGGACCTACTTGATGACCGATGCTGGGACCGATGTTGCTGAACGAAGATATGGCCAGACCAAAAGAGTCGAGCAGAGTGTGACCCATGGCTACCATGAAGAAACACGCCACCATGATGAGGATGAAGTAGACCACAAAGAAAGCAAATACGGTGCGACCCATCTGGGCGGTAATCTGGGTGTTGTTGATGCGCACGGGGAGCACGGCATGGGGATGCAGCATTTGGCGGAACTCGGTTTTGGTGAGCTTCCATACCATGAGCACGCGAATGCACTTGAGACCACCGCTGGTGGATCCGGCACAGGCTCCGATGATACTGATGAACGAGAGAATGAGCCAAATGGTGGGGTGCCAAATCATAAAGTCTTCGTCGGAAAAACCGGTGGTACTTTGCAGCGAAACGGTGTTGAAAAAGGCTATGCGTAACGAGGACATGATGTCGATGCCTTCAACAAAATAAAGAATGCCCGTGATGCTTAATGCGGCGGTGAAGAAGATTACTAGAAAACAGCGTAACTCGCCGTCGTGCCATACATCCTTGAAACGGCGTTTGACGAAAAAGAGATAGAGCAGCGTACAGTTAATACTGGCTATGAACATAAACAGGGTGGCTATCCACTGTATGCGGTTGCTCTTGAAAAAGGCGATGCTGTCCTGATGGGTGGAGAAACCGCCGGTGCCGATGGTTGACAACCCGTGGTTGACGGCATCGAATAGCGACATTCCGCCCCAATAATAGGCTGCTGTGCAGGTGAGCGTCAGGAGCAGATACAAACTCCACATCCAACGGGCTGTGGTGCTGATACGGGGATGCAGCTTGCCAATTTTCAGTCCGGTACTCTCGGCTGAGAAGAGTTTGGTTCCGCCGTCACCCATATTGGGCAATACGGCTATCGTAAAGAACACTATACCCATACCGCCTATCCAGTGGGTCATACTGCGCCATGTCAATATGGAATAGGGCAAGGAGTCGATATTGTCGAGCGCGGTGGCTCCGGTGGTGGTGAAGCCCGACATGGTTTCGAAAAAGGCGGCCGACACGCGGGGCTGACAGCCGCTGATGATTAGGGGCAACATGCCGATTACGCTGAATACAATCCAGGTGAGCGAAACAATGAGGAAACCGTCGCGACGCCCCATACAGTTTTCGGCGTGACGCCCGAAATACTGCAACAAAGCGCCTGCAACAAAAGCGATGAGCATGGGGATACCAAAAGCCAAATGGGTACTGCCTTCGTTAAACCAATAACTCATGCCGAAGCAAATGCTCATGAGCAATGCCAAGAGGTAAAGCAAGGTGCCCAGCACCTTATAAATTATAGGTATATGTAGCATGATAGATTGTTAAGAACGCATTAAGCAGGTGCCTAAAAAGTTACATTACCTTGAATATGAACTTCGATTAAGCACCTACTTATTCTTAGAAGAAGTCTTCCAATTTCTTGATACCGCCGGCCAGACAGAAGGCTACGACCGTATCGCCCGGCTGAATTTGCGTCATACCATTGATGAGTTGTCCGTGTCCGTTGCGTACCAAACCGCCAAGGGTTACCGAGGACGGCAGATGAAGGTCCTTGACGGGACGGCGAATGATGCGTGCCTGCGGTGATACATAGTATTCGGCTACATCGGCATTGGCAACAGTCAGGCTCTTTACCGAGGTAACGTCGGCCTGCAGCATCATGCGGTAAATGTGGCTTGCAGCAAAGGTTTTTTTATTGATAATCGTACCGATATCCAAGCTTTCGGCCATGCTGATATAGTCGGTGTTTTCAACCATTGCCACGGTTTTGCTTACGCCGAGGCGTTTAGCAGCCAGACAGGCCAGAATGTTGGTTTCGGAATTTTCAGTCAGTGCTGCAAATGCCTGTGCCTTGCGAATGCCTTCTTCTTCGAGCAGGGCAAGGTCGCGTCCGTCGCCATGAATAATGAGTGTATGGCGGTTCTTGACCAATTCGTTCAGTCGTTCGGCTCGTTTGGCATCCGACTCTATGACCTTGGCGTGCATATAGTCGGGCATGGCGTTGACCAGGTGTACTGCCGTACTACCCCCTCCCATCACAAAGATGTTCGACACGTCGGGATAGTCTTCCTTACCGGCCAGGTCGCGAATGTAATTGATATACTTCGGTGTGGTCATGAAGTAAACAATGTCGAGTTCGTGCAGACAGTCGCTACCGTGGGGTATCACCGTGTCGCTGCCTCGCTTAATGGCCACGATGTGATAAGGAGAATCGGGGCCGCAGAGCACGCGCAGGGGCTGGTCGAGGATTTGGGCATTGCCTCTGATTTTGACAGCCAGCAAGATGAGTTCGCCGTTCTGCACCTCCCACCACTGCCGAATCCAGCTTCGCTTGATGTTGTGCAGAATTTCCTCGCCGGCGAGTTTTTCGGGATAAATGATGGAGTTGATACCTACGTTGTTGAAAAAGTCGCTGAGTTCGGGCATTACATATTCGTCGTTATCGACACGGGCCACGGTTTTCTTTGCTCCCATGCTTGATGCGAGCATACAAGCCGTCATGTTGTGGGCTTCGTCGGGGGTAACGCCAATAAAGAGGTCGGCTTTTTCGGCTTCGGCCTCGTGCAGTCCAGAAACCGACGAGGGCGAAAGTGGCAAAGTCAAGATATCGAAGTTCGAAGAAAGGTCTTCGAGCTTTTCGGGCGATTCGTCCATCAGCGTAATGTCGTGATGTTCGCGCGAAAGCAGTTTGGCCAAGTGCGTACCTACGGCACCGGCACCGGCTATGATGATTTTCATTCTTTTAAAAAGTTTTGAAAAGTCGATTGGTTCTACGGGTGTTTACTGCGAAACACCGGAAGATGGCAAAAAATGCATGCGCCGCCAGGGCTACTGTTTTTCGCTCAATTTTAAGATGCTTTGTGCTATATGCGGAGCGTCCAGTCCTACGATGGCACGTAATTCACCGACTGAGCCGTGTTCGACAAACTGGTCGGGCAAGGCCATGCGTACGATGTCGGGGTGATAACCGTGGTCGTTCATCCACTCCATGACGGCGGTTCCCACACCTCCGATGCGCGCTCCATCCTCGACGGTGACAATCCGTTCGAATCGGTTGCCTATTTCCGTCAGCATTTCTTCGTCGAGGGGTTTGACAAATCGTAAATCGTAATGCGCCACTTGCAGTTCGGGCTGTTGGGCTTCGGCCTGAAGGATGGCTTCGGCGGCACCCGTTCC
>FR901781.1:0-35826 GCA_000437675.1 Prevotella sp. CAG:891 | reverse complement strand
GCCAAATGAAATAACGGCTACCTTGTTGCCTTGTTTCAAGCAACGTCCTTTTCCCACTTCAACGGCTTCGAGCGGACATTTCCAGTCGGTACACGAACCGCAACCGCGCGGATAGCGGATCACAAAGGCTCCCTGTCCGGGTTGCTGGGCGGTGAACATCAGGCGACGCAATTCTTTTTCGTCGTAGGGCGAACAAATGGTCAGGTTCGGAACCGTACGGAGCGAAGGTATGTCGAAAGCACCATGATGGGTGGGGCCGTCCTCGCCCACAAGTCCGGCGCGGTCTAAGCAAAGGACAACGGGTAGTCCGAGCAGAGCTACGTCGTGAATCACATTGTCGTAGGCTCGCTGGGCAAACGAGGAGTATATGTTGCAGAAAGGCTGAAGTCCGTCTTTGGCCATGCCGGCTGCAAAGGTCACAGCGTGTCCTTCGGCAATGCCTACGTCGAAGGCGCGGTCGGGCATGGCATTCATCAGCATGTTCATCGAACATCCTGTAGGCATGGCCGGCGTAATGCCCACAATGCGCGGATTCTGCTTGGCCAGTTCGAGCAAAGTTTGACCGAACACATCCTGAAACTTCGGCGGCTGCGGTTTTTCGTTCTTTTCGATGATGCGCTGTCCGCTTTCGACGCAGAATTTTCCGGGAGCATGCCACACGGTGGCCTCTTTTTCAGCCGGTGCAAAGCCCTTGCCTTTTACCGTATGCAGGTGCAAGAGTTTGGGACCGTTCATATCTTTGATTTCGCGCAGAATGCGTACCAGTTCGATGACATTGTGTCCGTTCGTCGGTCCGAAATAGCGGATGTTCATGCCTTCGAAAATATTTTGCTGATTGGCCAGCAGCGATTTCACCGAATTGTTGAAGCGCAAAATTGAACGGCGGCGATTTTCGTTGAGCACTCCCCATTGCGTCAGTTTCTGCGACATGCTGAAACGCATCCGATTGTACCAGTTGCTGGTATGCAGGTGCATCAGATACTCGTGCATACCACCCACGGCGGGGTCGATGCTGATGTGGTTATCGTTCAGGATAATGAGCATGTTGTTCGGCGTGTCGGACACGTTGTTCAAGCCCTCGAATGCCAATCCGCCACTCATCGAACCATCGCCAATCACGGCAACCACCTGACGGTTAGTTTCGCCTTGTTTCAGTGCAGCTACCGACATGCCTAAGGCTGCCGAAATGGAATTCGAGGCATGGCCGCAGGCAAAGGTGTCGTATTCGCTTTCGAAGGGCGAAGGGAAGGGTTTGATACCATGGAGTTTGCGGTTTGTATGAAAAGAGTCGCGTCGTCCGGTCAGGATTTTATGTCCATAGGCTTGGTGTCCCACGTCCCACACGATGCGATCGTAGGGGGTATCAAACACGTAATGCAGGGCCACGGTTAATTCAACCGTGCCCAGACTCGAAGCAAAATGGCCGGGATTATCGGCCAGCTCATTGATTATGTCGCGTCGCAATTCATCGCATACCTGCGGTAAAAGTGCAATAGGCAGTTTTCGTAAATCGGCAGGCGAATTGATTTGCTGAAGCAGTGTTAACGGATTTTCTTTTTCCATTTCCTGTTTTTAATGCAGAACCGTAAACGACCGCTAAACTTAAACTTCAGCGGTTTCGGATGCGCAAAGAGTTGTCATGCGTAAGTGCATGGGTTATTTTTCAAGCGAGTAAACTGATGTTGGAATTTAATTGTTGTCACCGTTTTGCCGCCTCGGGCTGTGCCTCGGCCTAACTTACGGCCGGGGTGCAGCAGCTCTTTGCGAAGCCAGAAACTGCGACACAATCACGCATTTAAAATGTATAAATGATTTCCAACACCTACTCAAAGTCGAACGGATTCTGTGTTCTCCGGTGTATAACCTACTGCAAATGTAATGATTTAAAATGATAAGTAGATGTTGAATTTTATTTTATATTATTCAAACGAATTATTTATACGCTTAAAAGGGAAAAAAAGTCCGGTAAGCAGTTCTATTTACTGTTACCGGACTTTGTGATGATTTTACCCCCGAATCATCGGGTGCATAGTTCGTTCAAATTAGTTGGCGAGCACTACCTTGAAGGTTTGCGTTTTACCGAATTTTTCAGACACTTCAACGAGCACAACGTTGCCTGCTGCGGCGGGCACATTGAACTGTTTTTTGTTCGTTACCACCATTTTGCGGCCTTCGAGGTCGAACACCTTAGCTGTAATGAAGTTGCCCGTGATGTTGAGCATACGACCTTCGGCCTGAACGGTAATGGCATTTTCGGCGTTGGCAGCCTGGCTGATGGCAGTGGGAAGTTTCGTAAAGTCGATGACAAATACATCGCCCTTGTCGCCACTGATAACACCTACACCATTTTCGTTAACCTGCAATTTGATTTCCTCACCGTTCTTCGTCACCATGGCCTTGCTCAGGTTCTTGTGGAGCACGGGAATGCTTTGGCCCTGATTGTTGGTAATGGTAACCTTCGTAGGTTCGCCGTCTTTCCATGAAGTGTCGACGGTGAAGTCCTTCACGGCCTTCAAACCATTCATGTGACCGTTCTTCCATGCCGTAGGCAGGGCGGGCAGAATGCGGATGGTGTCAGAGTTGCTCTGCATAATCATTTCGGCAATACCAGCGCAAGCACCGAAGTTACCGTCGATCTGGAAGGGAGCGTGAGAGTCGAAGAGGTTGTAGAACACACCCGAACCACCATTGGCGTGCTTCAGGGCATTGTTCAGAATGGTACGTGCGTGGTCGCCATCGAGTGCGCGAGCCCAAAGGTTGATTTTCCAACCCATTGACCAACCGGTTGCACCATCGCCACGAAGTTTCATGCTGTTGACAGCTGCGTCGAAGAGTGCCGTTCCGGGTGCTACCTGCGAGAAGGGATACATGCACATCAGGTGCGACATGTGACGGTGGTTGCGGTCGCCGGTTACAGAGTATTTGCTATACTTCCATTCGCGAAGGATGGTTTCGCCCTTCTTCAGGTTGTTGTGCTGCTGACCCCATGCACCATCGTAAGTTTCGGTGTGCAAACCGCGGTCGAGTTTAGCATAGCGTTCCTTCAACTTCGTAAGGTCGGCTTCAGAAATGCCCGATTCTTTTTCACCAAGTACCTTGATACCATCGAGCGTATTGGCAAAGAGTTCGGCAACGAGCTGCTGTGCGTGAGCCACACCGTCTTCGCTGGGTCCGTGTTCGGGCGACCATTCGTTGGGTGCTTCGTACGAACCGTCCTTGGCGAGTTTCAAGCGGTCGAGCCAGAAGTAAGTGGCCGAGAGCATGGCGGGGAATACCTTCTTCAAGTATTCCTTGTCGAGCGTATAGCGATAGTGCTGCCAGAGGTGTGAGCAGTACCAGGCATTGGCAATAACGTAGTTGTCGGCAAAGCGTGAACCACCACCGAAGATGTTGTTTTCAGTGTAACAGGTCCAACCGCGATTCTGACCCGAACGCTTGGCATAGCTCTTCCATTCAGGATGGTTTTCGGCCATGTTCCAAATGTAGTTGATGAACGGCAAGTGCAATTCGCTCAAGTTCGTGGGTTCAGCGGGCCAGTAGTTCATCTGCACATTGATGTTCGAATGGATGTCAGAGTTCCAAGCCACCTTGTCAATGTTGTTCCAGATACCCTGCAAGTTAGCGGGAAGATCGACACCGCGTGATGAAGCGATTTCGAGGTAACGGCCGTATGCAAAGTAAAGGCGTTCGAGCATCAAAGCATTCGCACCGTTACCGCCATTGTATTGGTCGATGAGCGTGTTGGTGGTCAGCTTGTTCTGCGTACCTTCGAGTTGGAAGTCTACGCGGTCGAAGAACTGTTTGTAATCGTCAACATGTTTCTTGTAGAGTTCGTCCCAAGTTTGCTTAGCAGCATCATTCACACGCGCTTCAATCGCTCCGGCGAGTTGTGCCGTGTTTGAAACGAATGACTGCTGGTAAGCATCGAAGTCGGTGCCACCAGCCAGAATGAGCAGCACTTCGTCGGCATTCATTACTTCAATGCCTTCGGCAGTAGCCTTTACCGTAGCCTTCTCGCCCGTAGGTACTACTTTGAAGCGAGCGTTGTAGCTCACGGTTTCGAGTTTTCCGCTGAAGGTTCCGCCATCTTCGGCATAGCTGGGTTTGATACCCTTGATGCTTCCGCCCTTCATTGAGAAACGGAGGCTGAGCTTGCCGGGTTCCGAAGCCGTGTAGCGAGCTGCTACCACGCGAGCGGGATTAGAGGCAATGTATTCGCGCGTATATTTTACGCCGTTTTTATCTTCGAAATATACCTTACCGGTTGCATTCGAAAGGTCGAGCTGACGATAGTAGTTGACAGCACCACCTTCGCTTGAGAAATCGAAAGCATCGTTGAGGTTTTCAGCAAATACTGAACCGAAGTTTTCGTATTTACCATAACCCGAACCACCGCCTGAGAGGTCGGTGCTACGTCCGGTCCAAAGGGTCTTTTCGTTAAACTGGATTTCATCTTTGTACACACCACCGAAAAGGCTGGCACCAAACTGTCCGTCGCCAATGGGGAGCGCGTATTCCATCCAGTTTGAGTAACCCTGACCACCGCTGTAAAGTTTCGCCGTGGTTGCGGGTTCGGTGTACCAAAGCGTAAGGTCGTTTTCGGGCGTGTAAGTAGTGTTGGCTGCAGTTTTGTAGTCGGCGTAGGTCATTTTCGTTACGTCAACAAAAGCCACTACGTTGCCGTCGCCACCCGTGTTCCACAAACCAATGGTGTTTGCGTTTTTGGGATCGCCCCAAAGGTTGAGTACATTCTTACCCGTTTTGCCGTTAGCCACAATTTCGAAGCCTGAGCCGTTAGGAGCCTCAACCAGTTTGAAACCATTGGGGTCGGGCTTTTCGCTGTAGCGCAAGGGGTTGGGATTGTTACCGCCTTCGGTGGTTGAAACTGCCTGATTGCTGACGATGGCATACTTGCCGGTTTTGCTTACGAGCTGGAATTTTTCCTTCGTTCCTTCAAGTTTCCACTGCTGTGAAGCGACAGCGTCAACGGGATAAATGCGCAACAGGTCTTCGCCTTGAGTTACGCTCATACCCACGCAGTTGTTGTTTTTCAGGAAACGTACAAAGTAATACGTCGGTTTTTCTGCACCTTGCTCTGCAAAGTTAGGCCATTGTACAGAATGAGCGTGGAAGAAGAGTTGGTTGTTCGTATCGCCCTGGCTCCATTCGCCAAGGTCTTTACCAACACCGGCACCACCCCATTGGTTCATAAAATTACCGGAATTTTCTACACGGCCAATTTCAAAATAACCTTTTTCAGAACCTTCAACCACATGAAGTTTAGCGGCACTGGTCTTTGTTGCAGTCATTGCGTAATTTGAGCCGCTCACCGTCACCCATTGTCCGGCTTTGCTTTTCATGGTAAAGTTTTCGGCCGTACCAATAAACTGGAACAAGGTTTCGCTTCCTGCGGCAACCGTTCTCATCTTCGCACCGTTAGGACCTGACAAATAAGCCTCGCCCGTTTTAAACTGAACAGAATACCACAATGGGCTTTCCTCAGTCGAGAAGGTGGGAAGTACGCTTTGGGCACTTACCAAAATGCAGGCAAACAGCGCTGATAGGAAAAGTGAAAATCTTTTCATGCTGTTAGATATAAAAATATGATTAATAATGTTTTGTGATTTTCGTAGTAACTTACTATCTGTGAAATCTCTGAAAGCAATATCAAGGGACTATATCCACCGAATTATTTTCAAAGCAAAGTGTTGATTTTCATAAATATTCCAAGTTTCAGATGTTTTTGACATTTCGAAAAACACGAAGTTCAAAGTCCTACATTTGGAATCAGCGAACAAAGTTAGTAAAAGAAGCGTTTAATCACAAATAAATAAGAATTATTTTACATTCAGCTAAGTTACTCACGCCTACTCCGAAAATATTTCGTACATTCACCCTCGTATCATACCGACTTTCCGCTGTCTATATGCAACTTTGTTGCCCAATGTTGCTAAGTGTGCAACTGCGAAAGTCCTCTTACACTTTATCTTATGAAAATAGCCCTTGTACAAACAGCCATTGTGCCGCTCTGCCCTGCCGCTAATATGCTACAGGCCGAACAGTTGATGAACACTATGCCTGATGCCGACGTGTATGTATTACCCGAAACATGGTCAACTGGTTTTTGCACCGAACCCGGCACTCCCTGGCCCGATGCCGATGAGGCGTTGCGCTGGATGAAGAATCAGGCTGCCCTGCGCCAGGCGGCTTTGGTGGGATCGCTTGTGGTCAATGCCGCAGACGGACTGAAATACAACCGTCTGTATTTTGTGCGCCCTGATGGCTCAACAACGCATTACGACAAACGGCACCTTTTTGCCTATGGTGGCGAGGACCGCTGTTTCTTGGCTGGCAAACAGGCCGTCGTGGCTGAATGGAAAGGTGTGCGTTTCATGCTGCAAATCTGTTTCGACTTGCGTTTTCCCGAATCGGCTCGCAACCGGCTCTCACTTCCGCCCTACGATGTGCTGGTATATGTGGCCAACTGGCCGGCCTCGCGCCGCAAAGCTTGGGATGCGTTATTGCCGGCACGTGCCATCGAAAATCAGGTTTATGTGGTTGGGGTGAACCGCGCCGGATACCATACGGCTGAAAATGCTGATGCTTCTTCCGTCTACGATGGAGGCTCGGCTGCCTGCGATGCCTTCGGAAACCGTTTGCTGCAACTGGGGGATAAGGCCGAGTGCCGTATCATTGAAGTTGACACAGATGCCTTGCATAGGTTCAGAAAGGCTTTTCCCGTACTCATTCCGTAGTTCCAACCACCGCACACCTCTGGCCCGCACCACGCTGACAAATTGGGCTGAACAAGCTGCTTTTCTCTTCTGAATGCCGCTTCTCCCTATAAATAAGGATTGTGTTAAACAGATAAAGCGCGTAATTTTGCACTGCGAAATGCAAAGCGACGTAAGAGTAAGTAGCCATTGATAAGGATTGATTCATTGCTTTGACCTATAGGCTTACTTCGTTGCTAACGTATTTGCCCCACGCTCCCTTACATGTATGAGGGTGCGTGGGGCATTCTGCGACTATCCTGTAAGGTGCATTTTGCTCAAACTATCATTTGTATGTTATTATTATCACTCCTTTTATCGGTTCCGCCTTTCGAAGCCGATTCGCTCAAAAATTTCAACATTGAAGAAGCGGTAGTTGTAGCTTCGCCCAAAGAAACTGCGCAACTTCGCCGCCAACCCGTCAGCGTCAGTCTGTTTGCCAACGAAGGCTTGAAAAACCGCAACATTAAGTCGGTCAACGACTTGGCTGCCTATGCGCCCAACTTTTTTATGCCCGACTACGGCAGTCGCATCACGTCGGCTTGTTACATTCGTGGCATCGGTTCGCGCATCAACACGCCGGCTGTCGGACTGTATGTCGACAATGTGCCTTTTACAGACAAGTCGGCCTATCATTTCGATTTTCAGGACGTAGTGCGCGTCGATGTGCTACGTGGCCCGCAAGGCACGCTCTACGGACGCAACACGATGGGGGGCCTCATCCGCGTGTTTACAGCTGACCCCATTACGCAAAGCGGCACAATGCTGCATGCCGGATGGACTTCGCGCACGGGTGGCCGCCGTTTTTCGGGCACGACTTTCCTGCATCCTGCCGACCGCATGGGGCTGAGCCTGAGTGCTTACTATTCGGCAGCCAACGGCTTTGTGCGAAACACTGCCACCGGCACCAAACAGGACGGTGAATCGTCGGCCGGCGGAAGGCTGAAATGGTCGTGGCGACCCACGGATGTGGTGAAACTGGACTGGACGGCTTCGTATGAATACAGCGACGAGGATGCCAACCCTTACTATCTGCTGGGAAAAACTGACCAGAAAGGAAACTTTACACCAACCGAACATCCGCAGGTGGCGCAAAACCGACCCGGCTCTTACCGTCGCCATTTGCTGAACACGGGATTGGGCGTCGAACATCGCCTGCCGCGCGTGGTGCTTTCGTCGATTACGGCCTATCAGCACCTCGACGACCGCTTGTTCATGGATCAGGACTTCACGGCGGCTGATGTGTTTTCGCTTGAACAAAAGCAATATATGCACACGCTCACGGAGGAAATTGCGCTGAAAAGTCCGGCAAGCGCACGCCGCTGGCAATGGACCACGGGTGTGTTTGGCATGTACCAGTATCTGCGCACGCGCTGCCCGGTTACGTTTTATGCCGACGGCATCGACTACTTGAACAAACAGCTTGCGGCGGTGATGCCGCAGCGTCCGGCCATTTCATTGGGCTTTACGGGCAAAACGCTTCCTTTTAATGCGCGTTTGGTCACTCCTTCGGGCAATGTGGCTTTGTTTCACCAGTCGGTAATCAATGATTTGGGGCTGAAGGGCCTCTCGCTGACTTTGGGGCTCCGATTAGACTACGACTACCGCGAACTGCGACTCAATGCTGCCACTGATGCACCTATCGACTATCATTTCGGCATGCAAATGGGACCGGCCATGAAGTTCGACACCGACCTTCAGGCAAATCCGGCTATGACGCAAAAGCTTTGCAACGATTCATGGCAAGTGCTGCCCAAGGCTGCGCTCAACTATGATTTGGGCCGTGGTTTGGGCAATGTTTACTTCAGTGTGGCCAAAGGCTACCGTTCGGGTGGCTACAACATTCAGGCTTATTCTGATTTGAGCCAGAGCCTGTTGCAGCGCGAAATGATGCTGGGGGTTAAGGATTACAGCATTACTACTATCAACCGCTTGCCCCTACCCGATGCCATGAAGGAAAATGCCATCAAAGGTATGACGGGTATTCTCGACAAGTACACGCCGGCACAGCCTGATGCCGAAACACTCTATTACAAACCGGAATATACCTGGAGCTACGAAGTGGGTACGCACCTGAACCTTTGGGACAAGGCGCTGCAACTCGACCTTTCGGCATTTTATATGAAAACGCGCGACCAACAGCTGGCACGATTTGCCGAAAGCGGCATGGGGCGTGTCATGGTGAATGCCGGACGGAGCCGCAGCTGCGGATTTGAGGCTTCTGTCCGCACTTCGCTACTGGCCGAACGCCTGTTGCTCTCGGCGGCTTATGGTTACACGAATGCGGTGTTTACCAACTACAACTTAGGCAGTCAGCATGGCGAAACGGTTGACTATACTGACAACCGGGTGCCGTTCGTGCCGGAACATACGTTCAGTGTCACGGCCGATTTCCGTCAGCCCTTGCAGCATGCGGTGTTCAAGGCGGTATCGGTGGGTGCTGATGTGCGTGGTGCGGGCAACGTGATGTGGAACGAGGCCAATACGTTCAGCCAGCATGCCTACGCCAACCTGGCAGCGCGTGTGGGATTGGAACTGGCCGGTAATCTTTCCATCGAAGCCTGGGGCCGTAACCTGACGGCTGCGCGTTATGCCACCTTCAGTTTCGACAGCATGCACAATCGCTTTGCGCAATACAACCAGCCGCGCCACTTCGGCGTCGACTTGCGTTGGAAGTTCTAAGGTACTGAAGTACAGCTATTCATATCCCCCAAGGGTAGTTTTTAAACTGCCTTTCGGGGAATTTTTTTTGTATAATTTCGCGGCTTCGGGTGCACAAGGCGGATTTAATAACAAAGAGGTAAATAAAGGGAAAAATAAACGGGGTCGCCTTTGGCTTCATTGCAAGACGGAATGAGCGGATGCGGAACCGATTGGAGCGTTTTTCCGAAAACGCTGATTATCAGCAGTTCCGCGATTCTTAAAACTAGCTCGGAACTATTTCAAACTAGCTCGGAACTAATTTCGACGGGCTCGGAACTAATTTTGACAGGCTCGGAACTAATTCGGACAAACGCGGAGCAAATTTTGACGATGGTTCATCGTGTGGTTCAAACTGATGAAAAAACAAATAGCTCTTATTGATTCAGTGTGCTTTGAGTGTGCTTTGACATTTTGCTACAACAGAAAGTAAGGCAGGAAGGCCTATCTGAAATCCATGCGCGTGGTTGAGTTTTACCACATGCTTTTGCGACTGAGCCGTTTAAATGCCTTTTCTGCAAAAACCTTTCTGCTCTCGTAAAACAAAGAAAGCCCCGAAACCAAGTCTGTACGGACTGGGGTTCGGGGCTTTGTGAATATAGGGAGTAAGTATTTTACTTCATGTCGTTGGCCTTCAGCGCTGCCTGGTCGTCATACTGCTTTTGCAGTTTCACGAGTTCCTTCATCAGTCGCTTCGTCACCTTTTCGGTACCGGGCTTGCCATAAAGGTTGTTCATTTCGCGCGGATCTTCGTTGAGGTTGTAAAGTTCCCACGAGTTGATGTCGTTGTAGAAGTGGATGAGCTTCCAGCCATCAGCGGTTTTTACACCGTAATGACGCTTCACGGCGTGTTCGGCGGGGTATTCGTAGAAGTGGTAGTACAAGCTCTTGCGCCAATTCTTCGGGTGCTTGCCCTGGAGCAGCGGAACGAGCGATTCGCCCTGAATGTCGGCGGGGATTTTGGCACCTGCCAGTTCAAGGAACGTCGGTGCATAGTCAATGTTCTGCACCATTTCGCTGATTTCGCCCTTGGCATTCAGTCCCTTCGGCAAGTGCATGACGAGGGGCGTCGAGAATGATTCTTCATACATATAGCGTTTGTCGAACCATCCGTGCTCACCCATGTAGAAACCCTGGTCCGAGGTGTAAACCACGAGGGTAGAGTCGAGCAAACCGGCTTTCTCCAGATAGTCGAGCGTACGGCCCACATTGTCGTCGAGCGACTTGAGCACCTTGGCGTAATCGCGCATGTAACGCTGATACTTGAACTCTGCCAGTTCCTTACCCTTGAGGTTGCGGCTGTAGAAGTCGGCTGAAAGGGCATAGTAGAACGCATTGTAGGCATTCAAGTCGGTGCTGTCAAGACGCTGAACCATGTTGTGATAGCTGTCTGACAAACGGGTTTTCAATCCCGGGCGGTCCATCTTCACGTCATACACAATGTCCATGTGGTCATTGTTGGCAATTTCCATTTCCTGCGTCTTGGCAGCCTCGCGTCCTTCGTAGTTATCGTAGAAGTTATCGGGCAATGCAAAGGTTTTGTCCTCGTATTCGTGCAGATACTTCATTTCGGGCAACCAGTCGCGGTGACAGGCCTTGTGGTGAATGAACAGTGCAAAGGGTTTCGAGCGGTCGCGCTTGTGCTCCATCCAGTCAATGGCCTTGTCGGTTACGATGTTCGTCAGATAGCCTTTTTCCGTTACATGGCTATTGTCCATATTGATGAACGTCGGGTTGTAATAATCACCCTGTCCAGGCACGATGTTCCAGAAGTCGAAGCCGGTGGGGGTGCTTACCAGGTGCCATTTACCGATGATGGCCGTTTGGTAACCCACCTTTTGCAGCAACTTCGGCATGGTTTGCTGTGAACCATCGAACACACCATGCTCGTTGTTCGTAAATCCGTTCTTGTGTGAGTGCTTACCCGTGAGCATGCAGGCGCGGCTCGGTCCTGAGAGGGAGTTGGCCACGTACGAGTTCACAAACTTCACACCATCGGCAGCAATGCGGTCGAGGTTAGGCGTTTCAACATAACGGTTGTCATAGCAGCTCATCATTTGGGCCGTATGGTCATCAGTCATGATGTACACAATATTGTAACGCTGCTGAGCGGTAGCTGCCAGCGGCAGCAAGAATAAGGGGAGTAATTTCATTGAAAAAAGTGCGATTTTGAGCCTATTTCGTTTAAGAAGTCGTCTAAACTTTTCTGACGAAGATTTGATTTGGAGATTTATCTCTTCTAAATGACAAATGAAGGATAAAAAAAATATTTACCCTTCATTTGTGAATATTGCAGTAAGTCGGATAACTTACTTTTGCGTCATGTTGTAAACGATGTCCATGATTTGTTTGCCGAGTGCGTCAGCTTCCTCCATCGTGTGTGCCTCCGAATAAACGCGGATGATGGGTTCAGTGTTACTCTTGCGCAAGTGTACCCACTTGTCGGCAAAGTCAATTTTCACACCGTCGATGTCGGTCACGGTTTCGTTCTTATAGAGTTCCTTCACCTTCTGAAGAATCTGGAAGATGTCGGTCGTCGGGTCAAGGTCGATGCGGTTCTTGGCAATGTAGTACTTAGGCAGCGAGTCGCGCAATTCGGTGGCACGCATACCGGTTTTTGCCAAGTACGTAAGGATGAGAGCGATACCTACGAGTGCGTCGCGGCCAGAGTGAGCGGCGGGATAAATCACACCACCGTTACCTTCACCACCGATTACTGCACCGGTTTCCTTCATCTTCGTTACTACGTTCACTTCGCCTACAGCAGCAGCTGAATAGTTACAGCCGTACTTTTCGGTTACGTCGCGCAGACCGCGGGTTGACGAAAGGTTCGATACCGTAGGACCGGGGGTGTGCTTCAGCACATAGTCGGCACAAGCCACGAGGGTATTTTCCTCGCCGAACATGCTACCGTCCTCGCAAACCAAGGCCAAGCGGTCAACATCGGGGTCAACCACGATACCGAGGTCATGACGTCCCTTACGCAGGAGGTTGCGAATTTCGCTCAAGTGTTCCTTCAAGGGTTCGGGGTTGTGGGCAAAGTCGCCGGTAGGCTCTACATTGAGTCCGGTAACCTGCGTTACACCAAGCTGACCGAGAAGTTTGGGCAGGATGATACCACCTACAGAGTTTACAGTATCAATAGCCACGGTGAAGTGAGCGCGACGGATGGCATCAATATCAACCAGTTCAAGCTGTTTCACCATTTCAATGTGACGCTGGTCGTAGCTGAAGTTTTTGGTATAGCAACCCAGGCTGTCAACGTCAGCAAAGTCAAAGTCGCAGCTATTGGCCAAACGCACCACTTCCGAAGCTTCTTCGGGCGGAAGAAACTCACCCTTTTCGTTCAAGAACTTCAGGGCATTCCACTGACGGGGGTTGTGCGATGCAGTGATGATGATACCACCGCAAGCGCGTTCCATGGTAACGGCCAATTCAGTGGTAGGAGTTGAAGCCAAACCGATGTTAACCACATCAAAGCCCATGCTCATGAGCGTGCCACAAACCACATGGCTGGCCATTTCGCCAGAAATACGGGCATCACGGCCTACTACAATTTTACGACGGAAAGTACGGTTCACCACGCGTTCGCGCAATGCCGCATAAGCTGAAACCGATTTGGCAATTTCAACGGGGTTCAAAGTGTCGCTCGGACGACCACCGATGGTGCCACGGAAACCGGAGATTGATTTAATCAGGGTCATAGTATCTTGTGTAAGATGATTGTTGACAAAAAATAGTGCTGCATGCAAAGTTTAAGCCTTGCTTACGCGTAGCAAAGGTAATGATAAATTGGCAGTATATCTCAAAAAAGGGGAGTTTTTTTACACTGAACTGCCCAATTAGGAGGGAATGTAATTTGTTTTTTTACGAAAAGGGGTGAATTAGCTGTGAGCCGCCTGTTTTTTCTTTCGTGCCATGCTGGTTTTTCATGACGACCTGCCGGTTTTTCATTGCGCCATGCCGGGGCTATGCCTATGTGCCTGTTACGCAATGGGGGGATTCCGACCGTTTCACCTGGGGTATTCAGGTGCTTTCAGCGGAGGATTTTTCCCCGTTCGACGCACTTTCTTTACAAAATTACGAAAAGCGTTTTGCGTTTTTTTACGCGCATTGTCTGACGTCACTGCGCTCATACCCACCACCTGCTATCAAAGCGAAAATAAACGATAACAAATTGTAGTTATTAGCTCAAAAAGTATAAATATACGGGCTATGCAGGAAACCGAAATAGGCTTATTTTTTTTGACGATTTTCAAATTATTTTATTAGATTTGCAACATGGACAATTCGCACAAACCTCACATACTCATTATATATACGGGGGGTACTATCGGCATGATAGAGAACCCGGAGACGGGTGCGCTCGAAAATTTCGACTTTGAGCAGTTCCGTCACTATGTGCCCGAAATGCGGCGTTTCAATTACAAAATTGATGCGCTGGCTTTCAATCCGCCCATCGACTCAAGCGACATGGAGCCGCGCTATTGGGTAAAAATAGCGCACATCATTGCCGACCATTACGAAAAATACGATGGTTTCGTGCTGCTGCACGGCACCGACACCATGGCTTACACTGCTTCGGCACTCAGTTTCATGCTTGAAAATCTGGGTAAGCCGGTTATCATTACGGGCTCACAGCTACCTATCGGACAGTTGCGTACCGACGGCAAGGAGAACCTGCTCACCAGCATCGAAATTGCTGCTGCTACCGATGGCGAAGGCAATCCGCGCGTACCCGAAGTGTGCATTTTCTTCGAAAGCCGCCTCATGCGTGGCAACCGTACTACCAAAATCAACTCCGAGGGGTTCAATGCCTTCCGTTCGTTCAACCTCAACTCGCTGGCACACGCAGGTATTCACATTAAATACGACAACCACCTCATTCGCCGCCCGGCCGATGGTGCGCCTTTCAAACCGCACTTTCTGCTCGACAACAATGTCATGATTATGACACTCTTCCCCGGCATCCGCAAAGAAGTGGTCGACACTTGCTTCAGCGTTAAGGGGCTGCGTGCCGTGGTTCTCAAAACCTACGGCGCTGGAAACGCACCGCAAAAGCCGTGGTTCGTTGAGCGCATCAAGCGACTCATCGACAATGGCATCATAGTGGTTAACATTACCCAATGCTCAAAGGGCAGTGTCGAAATGCACCGCTACGAAACCGGACTGCAACTGCTGCAAGCCGGCGTTATCAACGGCTACGACTCAACGCTCGAAGCCATGGTTACGAAACTCATGTTCCTGCTCGGCCACGATTACAGCACGCAGGAAATCATCCGACTCATGAATGCCAATATCGCCGGCGAAATCACGCTTTAAGCAAACGTGAGGCCGACGTGCTTTCTTCCATATTTTCCCTCCCCCCGACTTCCCTCGTCTGTTATTTCCTTGCATCTGATTGGTGCCGGGAAACACGGCGTGGGAAGTCGGGGGATTGGTTTTTTCCCGGCAACAAACGTTCAAACAGCTGTTGCTGTTTCAAACAGAGTTGCCGGACTTACTGCCTACTTTCCTACACATAAAATACTAAAAGAAATGACTACATCAGAACAAGTTTTTACTTTTACCATGTCAGTGCTTGAAAAACAAACCTTGCTGAATTTGCAAGAATGGCCCTGGAGCGTATTTCAAGTAGTACCCACCACCCCCGAAAAATTTGACGACACCGTGGCTACTTGTAAAAAACGGGGATTCGTGGCGTACCACGACACCGACCGCACGTTCTGCATTATTCACCTGTGCAGTGGTGATCAGGATGGCAAATTCCCCGAACATCACATCGAAATCAACTCCCAGGACCAGGCCGAAAAATTCCTTCAAACGCTCCAAAATGCCATGACGCAAGCTGCCGTGTGGTATTATGCCAATGTCATTGCCCAATAACTCTTCGTTCCTTTGTCACGTTTTTCACTTATGCCCCTGCGTTCCTATTTGTTGGCCGTAGTCAGCACACTGCTGCTCGGCCTCAGCCTGACCGCTTGCCAAAACAAACAAAAGTCGGGCGATGCTCAGGCAATGCGTAGCCTGCCGCTACAATACGCCCAACTGCTCCACATCGAGGAAGCAGACAGTTTTACGAAAGTAACCATTCAGGATGCCTGGCACCCCCAGGCCACCCTGGCCACCTATCTGCTGGTCAACCGCAACCTTCCTTTGCCTGCACAGCTGCCCGAGGGCACGGTGGTGCGCGTACCCCTGCAGCGCGTTGCCCTACTCTCGTCGGTACACACGGCTCTGCTCACCGATCTCCGCGCCGAAAGCTGCATTGCAGCCTTGGCCGACACGGCCTATCTGGTGAGCAAAAGTTTGCGTACGCTGGCCCGAAGTGTCAAAAGCATTGGGTCGAGCATGCAGCCCGATTTGGAACAACTCCGTGCGCTGCAAGCCGATGCCGTGTGGGTTTCGCCCTTTGAAAATGCCGGACACGGTTCACTCAGCCGCCTGGGCACACCACTCAT
Organism: Prevotella sp. CAG:891; assembly: GCA_000437675.1. GTDB lineage: Bacteria > Bacteroidota > Bacteroidia > Bacteroidales > Bacteroidaceae > Alloprevotella. Next base: position 19,892 of record FR901781.1, on the reverse strand, counting down.
TGAATGTGCCGACTACATGGAAAGTTCGCCGCTGGCACGCGCCGAATGGATGCGTTTTTACGGTCGCCTCGTAGGTCGTGCTGCCGAGGCCGATTCGCTGTTTCTGGCCATCGAACGGCGTTACCTTGATTTGCGCCAAAAGGCTTCGAAGCTGAAACCGCAGCCCACGGTGTTCTGCGACCTACGCACGGGCGGCACCTGGTATCAACCGGGTGGGCACAGCACCATGGGGCAGTTCATTGCCGATGCCGGCGGACGCTATCTGTGGGCCGACCGTCCCGAAAGCGGCAGTTTGCAGCTCGACTTTGAAAGTGTGTTTTCACGGGCTCATGCAGCCGACATCTGGTTGCTGAAATACGGACGCCCCACAAGCCTCACTTATGCTTCGCTGGCCGGTGAATTCAATCGCTACACGCAGTTCCGCCCCTGGCGCGAACGCCACATACAGGCTTGCAACACCATGCAAAAGGCCTTTTACGAGGAAGTGCCGTTCCATCCCGAACGCTTGCTGGCCAACCTTATCTGTGTGTTTCACCCGGCGATTGCACCGCAAATCGAACAAACGGTACGTTATTACGAACCCTTGGCCAACTAAGCGGCTGCAGCAATCACAGTCGGCATGCTGCATTGCGCGGAACAATGCAGCCCCTCTGTCCTAACTCCTATGGTTTTTCAATGAAATTATCACTCACTCTTTTGTTTCTGCTCCTGCCCCTGAGTTTGCTAGTGGGCAGTGTATCGCTTTCGCCTACCGAAGTGTGGAATGCCCTCTACGACCCAACCTCCAATCCTACGGCGCGTTTCATCGTCGTCGAATCGCGTCTGCCTCAAATGCTCGCTGCCCTCTTGGCCGGCATGGCACTTTCGGTGAGCGGTCTGGTCATGCAAACCCTCTTTGGCAATCCGCTTGCCGACCCTTCGCTGCTGGGTGTCAACACGGGTGCCTCGCTCGGCGCAGCCATTGCCATGCTGGTCTTCGGCGGTAGCATGGCGTGTGGGGCCACTTCGCTATCGGGCATTGTGCTTACGGTGGCCGCCTCGTTTGCAGGTGCTCTTGTAGTCATTGCACTGCTGGGATTATGCAGCCATTATCTGGGCGGAACGCTGCAGCTACTTGTCAGCGGCGTCATGATTAGCTTTGCGCTGTCGGCAGTCATTTCGCTCATCAGTTTTTATGCCACGGCCGACGGTATACGCTCCTACATACTTTGGGGAATGGGCGATTTTTCGAGTGTTCCGCTCTCGTTCTCGGGGGTGTTTGCGCTGCTGGTGCTCTTGCCCATAGCGGGTGTACTGCTTTCGGTGCAGCCGCTGAATGCCTTGCTGCTCGGTCCGGACTATGCGCGGAATCTGGGCATCGGCGTTCGTGCCGTCCGCACCCGTTTACTGTTACTCACCGGTCTGCTCACCGCCACAGTCACCGCGCTGTGCGGCCCTATTTCGTTCATAGGGTTGGCCGTACCTCACATAGCTCGTTTGCTGCTTCGTTCGGCCGACCATCGCCGACTGCTCCCAGTGTGTATGCTTTTGGGGGCCGACGTTGCCTTGCTGTCGCTCATTCTGCAGCATCTGCCGGGTGAACGCGGCACCCTTCCGCTTGCCGCCATCACGCCCATTCTGGGTGTCCCCGTGGTACTCCACATTCTGCTTCGCCGCCGCTAACCGGCTATAAACATGGCTTTAAAATAAATTCCCCGGACGTAAAACCGGATTTTTGACTCACGAAATGATGTTCGGGAGCAAATCCAAGTTTTACATCCGGGGGATTTTGAGTTATAAGGGGCCGGGCTACACGTGAACTGCGCTTCACGGCACACGGGCTACGCGCCCAACGGCTTGCTTGCTACTAAGGGTAAATTTCCTTTTTACCGGCCGCCAGGGTGTTCATCATGAGCATACAGATGGTCATGGGTCCTACCCCACCCGGCACGGGCGTGATGTACGAACAGAGCGGGGCTACCTGATCGAAATCAACGTCGCCCTGCAAACGGAAACCACTGGGGCGCGAAGCATCGGGAACGCGCGTGGTGCCTACGTCGATAACTACGGCTCCGGGCTTCACCATGTCGGCCGTAACGAATGCCGGACGGCCAATGGCGGCAATCAGGATGTCGGCCTGGCGGCATTCTTCCTTGAGCGTAGCACTATGGCTGTGACACACCGTTACGGTGGCATCGCCGTAGTGCTTTTGCATCATGAGTTGCGCCATGGGTTTACCCACAATGTTCGAACGGCCTAAAACCACGCATTTCTTGCCGCTCGTTTCAATGTGGTAGCGGCGGAGCAATTCCATGATGCCCTTGGGCGTGGCCGAGATAAAGCACGGAAGCCCAATGGCCATACGTCCCACGTTGACGGGGTGAAAACCATCAACGTCCTTGCGGTAATCAATAGCTTCAATGATTTTCTGTTCCGAAATGTGTGCCGGTAGCGGCAACTGCACGATGAATCCGTCTACCTTTTCGTCGCGGTTCAGGCGGTCGACACAGGCCAGCAGTTCTTCCTCGGTCACATCTGCTTCGTAGCGAATGAGCGACGATTCAAAGCCGCAAGCCTCGCAGGCCAGCACCTTGTTGCGCACATAGGTTTCGCTTCCGCCATCGTGCCCCACGAGCACGGCTGCCAGGTGCGGACGTTTCTGTCCGTTGGCAACGAGTTGTTCCACTTCTTCGGCTATTTCCTTTTTAATAGCGGCCGCCGTGGCCTTTCCGTCAATCAGTTCCATGGTTTTAAGTGTATTAGGCAGAAGGGCAAGCAGCAAGCAGTTGGCCTGCTTTTGTTCCCCCTGCTGCGGTTAGAAACTGGTATATTTTATTTATAGCTCACTTTCTGAGCCTTTTCGTCGGCATAAATGCAAGCCTTCACCTCGTCGGCCGTCAGCGTCACAGCATCGCGCGTCAGTTCGGGCACATTGTAGCTCTTGGTCAGCAGCAAATTCTGTTCGGGGTCGCGCTGCGGCAAAAGGAAGGCTTTGTGGCCTTTGCCCTCGCGGTCAAAGTAGGCAATGTACGGACGGGTGTACGAACCATCGTCGCGGCGCGAACTGAACACCATCCAGCGTCCGTTCGAACTCCACGAATGGTAGCTGTCGACCGCCTTACTGTTCGTGGCATCGAGCGCACGCACCTCACCTGTCTGCAAGTCCTTGACATAAAGGTCGGAGGTTTTGTGCCAAATGTGGAACTGTCCGTAATCGGCCAGCGTAAAGAGCACATAGCGTCCGTCAGGGCTGACCCGCGGCACGGCGGCACTTTTGCCCAAGGCAGCGCAGTCGTACTCAAGCTGTGGCTGTCCGAAGGTGCGCGTCTGAGGGTCGAAGGTGATGCTCATCAGGTTGTAGCGCACGGTGTTGTAGATTTTCGTAATCAGGTCGCGACGCTGTTCGGTAGTCGTGTTGGCAAACTGCGGAATATGTGCCGAGCAGTAAAACACTTTCAGGCCGTCGGGGGTCCAGCACGGAAAGGTTTCGAGGTCGGCATCGGTTTTCAAGATGTTCGACAACTGCTTTTTGTCGGCATCGTAAAACACGAGGTCGGAACCATAGTCCACCACTTCTACCTTTTCGCGGTTGCCCATGTGGAAAGCCTGCCCCGTTTGGTTCGACGAAAACACCACCCAGTTCTTCGTGGGGTGCCAGGTGGGATAAACCGTTGACGACAGAATCGAGTCGGACTTCATGTTCATTTTCTCGGCCTTGCCATTTTCAATGAACACCGTGCCGCCATGTTTGGCACGCACATGAAAGAGCATGCGCTTGGTGCTGTAATTTTGGTAATTGTGGCAGTTCACGCAGTGGTTCTCGTCCTGATTGAAGTTGCGGTTATTTTCGTAAATGGTTTTGACGTTGAAACTCTCCAAATCGCGTTGATAGAGTCCGAGCTGCCGGTAAAGTTCGTAGGAGGGCTCAATCAGACGATACGACAAATAGCGGTCGATGGGTTCGTTGGCCACCTCGATGGTATAGGCCGGAAACTTAACCCATCCCGTTTTGCGCTGGGCATAAAGCGTTACGTCCAGCTTTTGTCCTTTGGCAGCTTGCAGCAGGTTTTTCCACTCCAGCGAGTCGAATTGCAGTTTGCCATCGTCGGCTGCTGCTGCCAGCACTTCGCGTCCGGCTCCCTTGATTTGTGCCACGTATGCCTCGGCCTCATCGGTGATTTGCAGGTTGAGCGGAGCTACATTGGGGGGCACCACGATGTCGCGGTAATCGGGAAAAATGTGAGCCGCCTCGTTCACAGCCGTGCTGTTGCCCGGCACTTTGGCTTCGGGCGTAGCGGTGCAACCGGCCAAACACAAGGCCAGCGGTGAAAGTATAAAGAGTTTTGAAATGTTGAGCATAATGAAATTCTTTTTCAAAAAACCGGGGGCTTACTTTGTAGGAAGCAGCCCGCGGCTTACAACCGTTGTTGAGAAACTGAAGAAAATACTTACTGAATTTAAACAGTTTCTTAGTTTACTCCCGCATTTTCCTGAGCCGAGCTGGGTTGCACCACCTGGTTCGGGTCGTTGTTTTCGGTGTAGTAATAGTAAACGTAAGTGCCGAGCCAGCGTTCGCGCAAGTTGTGGCGCAAAGCCAGGCGGTCGTTCAAATAAGGTTTGGCATCGAGCAGGAACGAAGTAATTTCGTTGCTTACGAAGCGTCCCACCTGCGGAAATTGGTTGAGCAGTTGGGGCTGCTGCAAGGCCATGATGGCTATGGCCTGCTGCATGCACGCGGGGAAGCTGCGGCCCTTCTGTGCCAGGATTTGGGCACGGGGCAAAAAGCTTTGCAAGTCCTTGGAATAAAGGCAGGCTGCGGCCGAAGTGGTGAGTGTGGCGTCTGAACCTTCCATCAGTCCTACGTTGTAGCCGAGGAAAGCCGGCGAGCGGTAGTTTTGTTCAAAATGGTCTTCCTTCGGATAGAGTGCCTTGACGTGTTGCAATTCCTCGTCGGCTTCGATGAGTTTGTCGTCGCGAAGCATGGCTTGGTATTTCTGAACAAAATCCGATTCGAAGGGCGAGTTTTCAATCAGTTTCAGGTATTTACTGCACAATTCCTTTTCGCCGTTGAGCAGTGCGCAAATGGCCATGCGCTTGAAGCACGACAAGCGCGGACCGTCCATGACCACACCGTCCATGGCTCCGCGATAGGCTGCATTGAGCAGTCCGGCGTGGAAGTTGCAGTCGGTTACGAAGAGGCCGTATTCGCCTGAACCTGTGAGCGAATCAAGACGTACTTTGGGAAAATCGTAAGGAATGTCGAACATGCCTTCGAGTAGCTGGTCTGTTTGAATCAGCGCAATGGCATGATAGGCTGCCACGGAGCGCGAAGGCTGTTGGGCAGTGCGGGCTTCGCTCACCATTTCGTTCCATTGCTGTTTCCACATCATGTTCTGCAAGCGTGCTGTCAGAATTTCGTTTTGGTTATAGTGCAGGGTGGCCCATGTGGTTCCGCCCGTTAGCAGGAGCGTGAGCAGCAAACCATAGGGGCGTACTTGCTGCACCTGCGAACGCTGGCGTTTGCGACAGACGAACCACACGGCAGCGGCTATCAGCGCGGTCACCAACAATGCTGTGGCGGCTACGATGATGAAGAGCGAGGGTTCGTTTTTGTAATACAGGTTGGTACCGCGCCAAACAATCCAGCCTATTTGTGCCAGGGGAATTATGAATCCCAATCCTTCCCAGTTACGCGGCAGTCGCAGGGCGTAATCGGCGAATCGGGCTGTCAGGGTGTAAACCAGGGCCAGCACTGCGGCTCCCAGCAGGGTGCTTTTGAACACGAGCAGTCCCCAGCGTGCCAGCCAGTAAAGGGTGCCGTTGGGCTGGCTCAGCACATAGTGCATGGTGTCGGGCGAGGTTGAAACGTAACTTTCCTGTTCGGTGCGGCTCAGCACATCGCCGTAGCCCCAGTACAAAAAGGAGAATAAGGCCAGAAAGCCCAATGCGTAGGTAATCAGGCGCGCCGTTCGGGGGCGCAGGCTACAATGGGCCGTAAAGCCCTTACGCGCGGTTTGGGGCGCTGGCTTTGCTTGTGTGGCTGCACGCTGTTTGCGTTCAGCTTGTGAATGAGATTTGTGAGCTTTGTTCACGATGATATGTAGTTTTGTTAGTAAACAAATGAGTAAACCACTGAAAATTAGATGAAAAGCCTGGGTTTACCGGTACGGCTTTTGTAAAAAACGAAAAAGCGAGTGTGAGGCTCATAGTGGCATTCTGTTTCAAAACCGGTAAATCAGTCGGCTTACATACTTGGTCAACCATCTGCAAATTTACAAAAACAAGTGCAAAAAGCGTGATTACGCGCTGATTATCCGCCATTTCTTGCCCGAACAGCGTGAAAATCGGTGCTTTATTATTAACTTTGTGGCCAAAAATTACGACCACAATGTTTGAAAATCTTTCAGAAAGACTTGAACGCTCTTTCAAAATACTAAAAGGTGAGGGTAAAATCACCGAAATCAATGTTTCGGAAACCCTCAAGGATGTGCGTCGCGCTTTGCTCGATGCCGACGTGAACTACAAAGTAGCTAAACAATTCACCGACACCGTGAAGCAAAAGGCTATGGGCTTGAACGTGCTTACTTCAGTTAAGCCCGGACAGCTCATGGTGAAAATCGTACACGACGAACTGGCTGCCCTGATGGGCGGACGTGCCCGCGAATTGAAATTGCAGGGTCGCCCTTCGGTGATTTTGATGGCGGGTTTGAATGGTGCCGGTAAGACGACGCTGTCGGGTAAACTCGCCCTGTTGCTCAAATCGAAAAAGCACCGCAAACCGCTGCTCGTGGCGTGCGACGTATATCGTCCGGCTGCCGTTGAACAGTTGCGTGTGCTGGCCGAACAAATCGAAGTGCCTATTTACATGGACCTCGACGAAAAGGACCCCGTGAAAATTGCGTGCGACGGTATTCAGCATGCCAAGGCAAAGGGTTACGACACGGTGATTATCGATACCGCCGGTCGTTTGGCGGTTGACGAGGAACTGATGAACGAAATCGCGGCTATCAAGGAGGCTGCACAGCCCGACGACACGCTCTTCGTGGTGGATGCCATGACGGGTCAGGATGCTGTGAACACGGCTAAGGAATTCAACGACCGACTCGACTATGAGGGTGTGGTACTGACGAAACTCGATGGCGATACGCGTGGTGGTGCTGCCCTTTCAATTCGTACGGTGGTCGACAAACCCATCATGTTTGTGGGTACGGGCGAAAAGATGGAGGCACTCGATGTGTTCCACCCCGAACGTATGGCCGACCGTATCCTCGGCATGGGTGACATCGTCAGCCTCGTGGAGCGTGCGCAGGACATCTTCGACGAAGAGGAAGCACGCAAACTGCAACGCAAAATTCAGAAAAACAAATTCGACTTCAACGACTTCCTGGCGCAAATTCAGCAAATCAAGAAGATGGGTAACTTGAAGGACCTGGCTTCGATGATTCCCGGTGTGGGTAAGGCGCTTAAAGATGTGGAAATCGACGACAACGCTTTCAAAGGCATCGAGGCTATCATTCTTTCGATGACGATGAAGGAACGCGAAAATCCTGAAATCCTGAACAAGAGCCGTCGCGAACGTATTGCACGCGGTTCGGGTACCAGCATTCAGGAGGTGAACCGACTCATCAAACAGTTCGACCAGACGCGCAAAATGATGAAACTCGTGACGGGTTCGAAAATGAACAACATGATGAGCCAAATGGCTAAAATGCCTAAAATTCCCGGAATGCCCAAAATGCCTAAACTCTAAACAGGCGATTGATGGGTAACGAGAAAATACCCTTATCCTTATTTTAAGGTAAACGAATGAATTAGAAGCTGTTTAAATTCTTCTCATTGGCAAAATGTTTTGCCGGGAATAATTTAAACAGCTTTTTTGCGATACAAACGAATGGAAACACTGCGCTGCAGGCTTGTTCTGACCGGAATGGCTTTAACAAATTGGTAAACAATCCCTAAACAGAGCGACTGGCTTCGGTGCTGTTTGCAGGGTGATATAGTGGTTTCGGAAACCGTGATTGTGGAAATTTTGAAAGTGCTGATTATCAGTAATTCCGCGATTATTGAAACTAGCTCGGAACTAATTTGAACTAGCTCGGAACTAATTTCAACTAGATCGGAACTAATTTCGACTGGCTCGGAACTAATTTCAACAAACTTGGAGAAAATTTTTACAACGAACTAACCCATGCCCGAATCTGCTGTAAACGGGCGGAACACGGGGTTTTGTTTTTAGTTTAATTTTACATTCTGAGCCAATAAGCTATTGAAGTCNNNGGCTGGAACGATGTGTCCGGCCTCCTGATTTTTTTAGGTAGTATTTGAAGTTGTCTAAACTTTTCTGACGAAGATTTGATTTGGAGATTTATCTCTTCTAAATTCAATCTTCACCTTTCTTTTTGGCCGTTTTTTGACCTTTCATCAGTCGTGTAGCTCGCTACACTCCTTCTTCAAGGACCAAAAACGCCTCAAAAATTAAGGCAAATCTTGAATTTCATAAAAGTTCAGACGACTTCATTAACATTACCTTCAACGAGCAGTTTTTTCTTCAACAAAAAGTATGTATCCTTTGGGGGCATTGTATCCTATTCGTTTTTACCTGAATTAAAATGTACGGAAACATGAAACAGATTGAAGTGGTGGCTGCCATTCTGCACCACAACGGACGTTACTTTGCCACTCAGCGAGGCTATGGCGAATTCGAGGGCTGGTGGGAATTTCCCGGCGGCAAAATAGAAAGCGGAGAAACACCGGAACAGGCGCTGCAACGCGAAATTCAGGAGGAATTGGGCGTGGACATCGTGGTGGGCGAAAAACTCTGTGTCACCGAACACGACTATCCGGCGTTCCACCTGACGATGCACTGCTACCTGTGTACACTCGCTGACGGACAAATCGAACTGCGCGAACACAAATCGGCTGTCTGGCTGAAACCGCAAGAACTTGACACTCCGAATTGGCTGCCGGCCGACCGCGAAGTGGTGGGCATACTGAGCCGAAGAGAGTGTGAAGGAGTGGCAGACTTGTAGCCGTGTAACAACCTACCTGCCGTTTGTCAAAGCTGGATGGACTTTCAGGCTTGATTTTTGGGCACAAAAAAAAGCTGCGTGCAAGTTCTGAAAACTTGCAACGCAGCTCAAAGCCGTAGAACATTTAATCTACTCACATGTAGGAGTGAGCACCTGTAAGCTGAACGGCTTACTTTTGTTTCAAGATGGGGGCTCCCACCTTGTTAGTATTCAACATCGGAGCGCGACCGGGTGTGAAGAAAGGCATCGAGGTGGCGCTGGTGCGTGAACCGGGGATAGTTACAGAAGAAATCTTCTTGGGAGCCTGGTTCTCTTCGTTCATCACTGAAGCGGCAGTTTCGTAAGTATCAACCTTTACATCGCCCCATTCACTTTCAGAGTTCTTGGCAGCGGTAATTACCACGAACTTGGTTGAGGGATTGATTTGATAGTCGGTTTCAAACACTTGTCCGCCATAGAGGAACCAGTTAGTCATCGGCATGGGAGGATCCTGACGTACTTCATTTTGATAACCTTCGGGATCTTTCTGATAGAGCGAATCGATGGCTACCATCTGACGCCAAACTGAAACCTGATCGTTGGGTTCGTACTTAATGAACTGGCTGGGCAACTGTTCGCCGTTCCAATCGGCCTTAACGTACTTACCCAATGAAGTCTTCACTTCGGCCTTGCCCGGACCACCCATCTTTTTGGTAGTTACCATAATGGTGTCGCAGGGTGCATAAGTGTCTGCTTTATCCCATGACTGCACGAAGATGGCGTATTCGGTGTTGGGATCGTAACCGGTTTCCCAAGTATGAACAGTTATTGCAGAGTCTGAATTGATACCCCAAGACTTGATCATGTCGCCAAAGTTCTTGAAGCCCATCATCGGTCCAAACTGCTCGAACTGCTTTTTAATATCTTCCTTTTTGCCGGCCAGCACTGCATAGCCCTTTACGTCCTTGTTGGGAACGAATGAAGCACGGAAACCGAGGTAACCGATAGAGTCGACTTTAGTTTCAACCTTCGGGTCGCCAATGAGGGGCGGAGTCAAGGTGGTGAAGCCTACTCTGCGTACAGAGCAAGGAGTGCCAATTTCGTCGAAGCCGAGGGTTACAGCTACATATTCTGAACCTTTTTCGAAGGTTTCGGCAGGCAGTTCACCGTTAGTGAAATCTTGCCAATACATTTGCTGCGTATTTTCGTCGACATAGCTTGCCATTGCGTCATCGTTGGTCAAACGATTGGCAATCACCTTAGGCACAACCAAGAGTTTGAATGCCTTACAAGCCGGAGTACGGAGTACCTCGAAGTGGAATTTTTCGTGGGTAATGTCCAACACTTTAACGTCGGCAGCTACCACTCCTTCAATTTTCTTGAACGAGATGCTGTCGATACGCTCTACCAAGAAACTTTTTTGGTTTTGCGCCTTGTCGAAGATGACCAAGCGGTCGGCACTTTCCTGTGCATACAGGCTACATCCCATCAGTGTTGACAGGAAGAAGGTAAAGATTTTCTTCATACTGAACTGAGTTAAGGTTGTTAATTATTTTGATTGAGTAAGTTACTTTACTGAACGTAAAACGAACAGATTTGCCAGAGATGAAAGAGAGATGGATATTCAAGAGGATGCACAACCAACAGTCTTGAAGTTTCAATCAGTCAGACTTCGTTCCCTTGCAGTATCACCTGTGTTTTACGATTGGCAAAGTTATAGATATAATTCAAACAACAAAGCAATTTTAAAAAAATCTTTTGAAATATCATACAAAATGTACATTTTTCTGTATTTTCTTGTGTTTTTTCCATTTATGCATTTTTTTTGAGTGACTTACACGCTCTTTTTGTGAAAGATGAGCGGCCTGAAAGCGGCAGAAAGCAGTTGACACCTGCAAAATGACATTTGACAGCAAACATCTATCGAACAGCTTGGGCTTATTTGCAACAAAAAAATGAGGCATACGGAGTGAATTCCTGAGAGCAACCCTGAGCCAAAAGCTTACTTTTGGGCGAAAGTATATGGGGAGCTACATGGCCATTTGGGCTGTGCATGCGCATCAGGTTGTTGTGGCTTGATGAATTTGACAATGAAACGGCTCATTTTTTAATTCGTGCTATTGGGTGCGTGTTTCAGTGACGAAGTCAGAATATGGCATAAACTTCCCGTCTTTTCGCTTAAAAGCCTGGCTACTTCGGGCTCATGTTTCATAAAATGCGTAACTTTGTCTGCGCTAAGGCTACCCGACAAGAAAGTCAGCATGGATTTCCGGATTTTGGGCGGCTGTTTTTTCATCTTGTTCCACTTAGGTGTGGAGAGAGGCAAAAAAATAGTCTGCTGCTTCGGAGGCATGATGCAAGTGCTTACATGCACCGGTGAAAAAAGAAAAGTGAGATTGACAGAGATACATGGTTGCTGTTGATTTTTTTTCGTGCCCAACATTTTCAATCGATGCAAGTTCTGTTGCTTTCGGTTTGCGAAATGTATTCCTTATATATAAGGTGTAGTGTATTTCCGCCGTATATATAAGGTGTATTTCCTCCGTTTCGAACCGCATGAATGGCAACCGCCACGCAGCACTTGCCTTAATCTTATTTTAGCAATAACACATGAAAGAATTTATAAAGACAGAAGTAAAGGCCGAAACTGCCGTTCTCGTGGGCTTGATTACCCGTACGCAGGACGAGCGCAAAACGGCCGAGTACCTCGATGAACTGGAATTTCTGGCCGAAACTGCCGGTGCTGTCACCGTGAAGCGGTTTACACAGCGACTCGATTCGCCCTCGTCGGTGACTTACGTGGGAAAAGGTAAACTCGAAGAAATTAAGTGCTACATCGAGGCTGAAGAAGAGGCTGAACGCGAAATCGGTATGGTTATTTTCGATGACGAACTCTCTGCCAAACAGTTGCGCAACATCGAAAAAGAACTGAAGGTGAAGATTCTTGACCGTACGAGTCTCATTCTCGACATCTTTGCCATGCGTGCCCAAACGGCTAATGCCAAGACGCAGGTGGAGTTGGCGCAGTATCGCTACATGCTCCCCCGACTGCAGCGACTCTGGACCCACCTTGAACGTCAGGGTGGTGGCTCGGGTTCGGGCGGCGGAAAGGGTTCGGTGGGTCTGCGCGGACCGGGTGAAACCCAGCTCGAAATGGACCGCCGTATCATCTTGAACCGCATGGCGCTGCTCAAACAGCGATTGGCCGACATCGACCGACAAAAAACAACGCAGCGCAAAAACCGCGGGCGCATGATTCGTGTGGCATTGGTGGGTTACACCAACGTGGGTAAGTCAACGCTCATTAACCTCCTGGCCAAAACCGAAGTGTTTGCCGAAAACAAACTCTTCGCTACGCTCGATACAACCGTGCGTAAGGTTATCATCGACAACCTGCCCTTCCTCCTGGCCGATACGGTGGGCTTTATCCGTAAATTGCCTACCGACCTGGTTGACTCGTTCAAGAGTACGCTCGACGAGGTGCGCGAAGCCGACTTGCTGGTGCACGTAGTCGACGTGTCGCACCCCGATTTCGAAGAACAGATTCAAGTGGTTGACCAAACGCTCAGCGATCTGGGCTGTGCCGACAAACCCCGACTCATGGTGTTCAACAAAATGGACGCTTACGAGTGGACCGAAAAAGACCCCGACGACCTCACGCCCGCTACGCGCGAAAATGTGTCGCTCAACGAGTTGCAGCACACGTGGATGGCACGACTTGGCGACGATTGCATCTTTATTTCGGCCCGTGAACGCTTGAATATCGACAACCTCAAGGACCTTTTCTACAGCCGCGTAAAGCAGCTCCACGTGCAAAAGTATCCGTACAACGATTTCCTGTTCGAACATTACGAAGAAAACTAAATAAGGCTCACACGTTAGCCTTTGTCTCATCAGCAGGCAAGTTGCGCAATTACAACCGCAGCTTGCCTGTTTAATACGCTCGTACACGATGAAAGCATTAGTAAAAAAGCAATACTTACTTCCCTTCATCCTCATCACCTCACTCTTTTTTCTGTGGGGAGCAGCCCATGCCATTTTGGATGTGCTCAACAAGCATTTTCAGGACGTGATGCACATTTCGCGCACCCAATCGTCGCTGGTTCAGGTGTTGTTCTATTTAGGCTATTTTGTCATGGCCATTCCCGCCGGTTTGCTCATCGACCGTCGCGGTTACCGAACCGGTGTGGTTGTCGGTTTGTTGCTCTACGGCATTGGTGCCCTGTTGTTTTGGCCCGGTGCACAAATCATGTCGTTCGGCTTTTTCCTGTTTTCGCTTTTTATCATAGCCTGCGGTTTGGTGTTTCTCGAAACAGCCGCCAACCCCTACGTTACCGAATTGGGCGACCACGACACCGCCCCCTCGCGTCTTAACTTGGCGCAGTCGTTTAATGGGCTCGGCTGCATCTTTGGTCCGCTGGCCGGCGGCATGCTCCTTTTTTCGGGCAATGGCCAGGACCGCATTGCCTTGCCATACGTGGTGATGGGCATAGCAGCCCTGCTGGTGGCTATCGTGTTCAGCCGCGTGCGCTTGCCCGAAATACCGCACGGCGAATTTACCCGTTCGGCCAATGCCATCCCCCACACCCGCCGCTCCTCGCTGTCGGCGCTGTTTCACAACCGCTACTTCCTGTTCGGCCTTTTTGCCCTGTTTAGCTACGAAATAGCCGAAATATCCATCAACTCCTTCTTTATCAATTACGTCACCGACGAAGGTTGGATGTCGGCACGCGATGCCTCGGTAGCCCTGTCGTTTGGCGGATTGGGCCTCTTTATGTTAGGCCGCGTGTCGGGCAGTTTCGTGATGCAGCACATCGCTGGCGAAACCGTGTTGCGCGTGTGTGCCGTCGGCACTTTTGTCACCACTTTCCTTGTGGTGCTCGATTTGGGCATGGTTTCGCTTTGCGCCCTGGTGCTCATCTATGTATTCGAAAGCATCATGTTTCCCACCATATTTGCCCTGTCGCTTCAAGGCTTGGGTCCGCTCACCAAGCGTGCTTCGTCGCTGCTCATGATGACCCCCATCGGGGGTGCCATCGGTCCCTTCCTCATGGGCACAGTGGCCGACTCTGCCGGTATGTCGGTAGCATTTATCGTTCCTTTGGTGGGTTTTGCCAACGTGGCTGCCTATGCTTTTTCGACGAAGCGCAATCCTCACGCTTAGCAAACCATTACCGGTTTTTCTGAAGTAGGAATGGCAGGTGCTGAACCGCCAAAAACTTCACCAAAACTTAACATGATTAGCAAATATTGCAACGGCCTTTCCAACCCGTAAAGTACAAGTTATTTTGTGCTTTCATGGTTGAAAAGGCCGTTTAAATGTTCTTTTTTTCGTATTTTAATTCGTTTTTTTTACTTTTATTTGGCGCTATCATGATAAAAGCCGTACATTTGCTCACAGAATTGCAACACATTACGAGGCTGTAACAACCTCAGCGTGGCGCAGATTTCACACGTAAAAAGAATGAAAGCCCGCGTTGGAGCGTTGTATCAAACCTCTCACTCACTAATCACTCAATCATTAAAACCTATCACACAATGAAGAAGATTCTTTTGACTCTTTTGGTTGCAGTATGTTCACTTACTGCCAGCGCACAGGTTTATCTCGGTGGCGAAGTTGGTTTCTGGCGCAACAGCGACGACAACCACACGCAATTCAGCATTCAGCCCGAAATTGGTTATAACCTTTCAAACAAATGGGCTCTCGGTAATCGGTATCGGCTTTACGCACGACTACGTAGGTAAAGGCGAAGATTGGGACGGCGAAACTTTGGCTAAGGCTAAGGTGAACACTTTCTCAGTTGACCCCTACGCACGTTGGAGCTATGCAAAGTTCGGCCCCGTTCGTCTTTTCCTCGACATGGGCTTCGGTGTAGCAGCCAGCAAGTACAAAGGTGAAGTTGCCGGTCACGAAGTAGACAGCGACGCTTTGGTAGCATGGCGTATTGGTGTAGCTCCCGGTATTGCAGTAAGCCTCTGCAAGAACCTCGACTTCATCGCTCACTGCGGTTTCCTCGGTTATCGTGAATCTGACGGTGTTAACAGTGCATACGGCGAAACTGGCTTTGGCTTTGAACTCAGCGGTAACGACCTCAGCTTCGGTGTAGTTTACAACTTCTAAAAAACTATCACACAGCCTCTTTCGTATTTACCCATTTTAATGTTGCAATACAGCAGCGGCATCCAACGCACTTTTCGTGCAGTGGATGCCGCTTTTTTTTGTTTGTCTGATGGGGCGCAGGGGGCTGCAGGGGCAGTAGATTGTGGTTGAACCATACATACAAAATTGCCGGGCATGCGATGTGAAATTGATAATCAATTCACCAACACATGCCCGGCAAAAAAATACTATTCATTGTCTAAGAATCGTTTGCTCAGCGGAGCAAACTCCTCGATGCGGCGGTCGCGCAGGAAGGGCCACCAGCGGCGTACGTTTTCGGAACGCTTCATGTCGATGTCGACCACGGTGTTCACTTCCTCGTCCTTGGGCGCACGGTAAAGCAGTTCGCCCTGCGGACCGGCTACAAAGGTTGAACCCCAAAAACTGATGCCGCGCGTCTGGCCCGACGGATCGGGCTCGTGTCCGGTGCGGTTAACAGCCACCACCGGCAAACCATTGGCCACAGCGTGTCCGCGCTGCACAGTAGTCCATGCTTCGCGCTGGCGTTCCTGCTCCTCGGGCGTATCGCTGCTTTCGTAGCCGATGGCCGTGGGGTAAATCAGCAGTTCTGCACCGCGCAGTGCCATGAGACGTGCTCCTTCGGGATACCATTGGTCCCAGCACACTTGTACGCCCAGACGACCAACCGAGGTGTCAATGGGTTGGAAGCCCATATCGCCGGGCGTGAAATAGAACTTTTCGTAGTAAGCCGGGTCGTCGGGGATGTGCATTTTGCGGTATTTTCCGGCAATGGTTCCGTCAGCTTCGAACACTACTGCCGTGTTGTGATACAAACCGGCTGCGCGACGTTCGAATAGCGAAGTAACCAGCACGATGTGGTGCTTGCGTGCCAGTTCACCGTAAAAGTCGGTTGAAGGGCCGGGAATGGGTTCTGCCAAATCAAACAGCTCCGTGTTTTCCGTTTGGCAAAAGTACAGCGAGTTGTGCAGTTCCTGCAAAATAACCAGCTGTGCACCCTGTTGGGCCACATCGGCAATGTTGCGTGCCAGTTTCTGTTTGTTGGCTTCGACGTCGGCCGAGCAACTTTGCTGTACCAGACCGACGCGCAATATGCGTGAAGAAGTAGACATACGTTAGAATATAGAAAGTAGAGGTTTTCAAATAAATAGATAGCATCAAGCAGCGCGGAGAAGCGCAGTTCCGCACCGATAGAGCAGCGCGGTTTAGGGCGTTACTTCGGGAAACACGCCTTCGGGATATTGCATGGTGGCGCAGTGGAGCGAACCGTGCTGGTAAATCAGCGCGCGGCAGTCGACACCTACAATTTCACGACCGGGGAAAGCCTTGGCCAAAGCCCGGGCTGCTGCTTCATCGTTGGCAGGTTGTGCGTAGGTGGGATAAAGCACTGCCTGGTTCATCACCAGGTAGTTGGCGTAAGTGGCCGGCAGGCGTTCGCCCTCGCTGTCGTAAATAGCATCGGCCATGGGCAGCGCAATGAGTTGGTAAGGTTCGCCTTTGCGCGTGCGGAAACCTTTGAGCTGTTCCTCCATGGTGTGCAAAGCTTCGTAGTGTTCGTCGGCAGTATCGGTGCAGCGAACATATACAATCGTGTTGTTCGGGCAAAGGCGTGCCAAAGTGTCGATGTGCGAATCCGTGTCGTCGCCCGCCAAATAGCCGTGGTCGAGCCAAAGGAAATGGTCGACGCCCAAACGCTCGGTAAGCAAGGTTTCGATGTGGGCCTTATCGAGTTGCGCATTGCGGTTCGGGTTCAGCAAGCATTCCGAAGTGGTGAGCAAGGTGCCTTCGCCGTCCGTTTCGATGCTGCCACCTTCGAGTTCGAAGTCGAGGCAGTCTACATATTTACCCTGCAAAAGGTCGCGCAGCCGGCCGTTGATTTGGTTGTCGAGCGCTGCATCGAATTTGCCGCCCCAACCGTTGAAGCGGAAGTCGAGCAATTCGTTACCCGTGTTCGAAACCACGGTAAGGAAAGCATGGTCGCGCGCCCAGGTATCGTTGGTGGCACACTCCTTATATATAATATGGTCTGTAGCCCGCTTCGGCAGTTGCTCGTTGAGCAAGGCACGCACCGCCTCGACCTCGGGGGTAACGATGAGCAGCGGTTGGCGGCTGGCAATTTGGTAAGCCAGTCGCACGTAGCACGCCGTAACCTCTTCGAGCATGTAGGCCCAGTCGGTTTGCGCATGAGGCCATGTCAGCTGAATGCCGCTTTGCTTGTACCATTCGGGAGCCAGCGTGCGGTAGGCCACAGCGGTAATATCCTCAGCTCCGCTTTGTGCCGTAAAAATATTTTTGCCAAAGTCGTTTTGTGTAGCGGCAGGAGGAAGTGAAAATAAAGCCATAGTAAAATCAGTGTGTATTGCAAAGAAAACCTTGGTTGCACTGTGTAGATACAAGTTTGGCCAAGGTTTCCTTATGTTTATCAAATAGAAATCGTCTTGAACTTTTACGAATTCAAGATTTGCCTTAATTTTTGAGGCGTTTTGGGGCTTTGAAGAAGAAAAGCCTTCGGTTTTTGGCAACTATGAGCCCTATTTCAGCCATTTTTTGCCATTTACAATGTAAATACCCTGCGGAAGTTGCTGTAAATCGTTGGCCGAAGCCTTTTGCAGTACGCAAATGCCCGAGGGCGTATATACGTCGAAACTGTCGGCCTTGCCTGGTTTGGTAACGGTGTCGATGCCCGAAATAACATGTTTAATGAGCAGTTCGTTGGTGTTGAGCACCTGGCAATCGTTGCGGTCGTCGGCGTTATAATTCGACACGAAGGCCACAATCTTCATGTTGTCCATGTTCCATGTTGCCGGAATCTCCACCTTGAAGTCGGCCGCATAGCCCTTGCTCAAGTCAACCGGCATTCCCCAGGTTGGTGTCAGGCAGCGGCGTGCCACGTGGCGCTGCGTAAAATTGCCCGTAGCTCCTGCTTGTGTTTCGGTGAAAATATGGTCTTCGGACAGCCATACATTCAGCACCGGATTCTTCAAAAAGTCAGTGGGCAGCAATTCCTTTCCTTCCACATGAATGCGCACTTCGCGTGAATTGGCTTCTCCCTCGGCCGTAATGTTTACCGACGTGAATGCCGGCATGTCCAAAGCCTCGGGCAGCACTTTCTGCACATTTTGACCATTGGCATCAATCATCGGCACATGGTCTTTGTATATATCGGGGAATCTGCTCGCAAATTCCTTACGGTCGAACATCATGGCCGGCGCGTAAGTGCCATGTGTCGGAGTGTAGAACCATTCGTACGCCACACTTTCATCAACCGTGAAGTCGTCGGTGTAAAATCCCGCATGATGCGAAAGTTCCACAACCTCTTTATTACCATCAAGAATTTTTGAAATTTCTTTGTGTGCCGATGGGCATCCCGTACATTTTTCGGTGGAGAAAACCTCGAGCAAGGCCCTACGCTTTACAATGCTGTCGCACACCATGGTTTGCTTTACGGGCGTTGCATTGTCCTTTTCGTAGGCATCGGCTTCTCCATTGATTTGGCTGATTTGCAGTTGCACATCGTAGATGCCGGTTTGGTCAAGAATCAGGTTCTGCATCATGAAAGCCCCTGTGGTGCGAGGACGTACATTCAGTCCGCTCACCGTATGCGTGGTAAATTCCTTACCGTTTACCAGGTAAGTAAACTTCAGGCTGTTAACCGTCGTAGCACCCAGGTTGTTGAACGTACCGCTGTAAATGATGTTTTTTCCCGGTAAGGTGTAGTTCGGCATTTTGGTGTTGAGAATCTGCACGTTGTGCTGCGGCAAATTATCGCCCGTTACCACAGCCTGCAAGGCCGCTCTGAGCGTAGGTTCACCCTCGTACTTTTCCCAACCGAAAGCCTTGTCGCACTTCACCCATTCTTCGTTCTCGACAAGCATATTGGTGTAAGCCAGAAACTTTTGTCCGCTCACCTCATAACCGATGTACAGTGCCTGTCCGTCGATAACGAAAGGAGTGTTGAGTGTGATTGTGTTCCAGCTACGCGTCCACGAAGTTTGCTCCTGCTCGTAAAGTGGCTTTCCGTTCAAATCGTTCGTGATAAAGACGCGCAAGGTATCTTTGTCGTCGACCGAGGCCGTGTTTAAGCCTACTTTGATTGCCGAAATGGTGCAACCTTTGTATGCCGTCATGAAGTCGGCCGGATAATACAGAGCCGAACCTGCCTTATCCGTATTTTTGCTTATCTGCTGCAGCTGCGTAATGCTGTTTCTGCCGTTGCCCAACGTAAGTTCGCTTTCAGCCTGTGTCGTAATGGGAAACAGCAAACCGGCTGACAGACACAGCATAGCCAGTTTTTTGGAGTGAGTAAACAAGGTATTCATATCAGTAGAAAGGTGTATAAGCAGGTGTTCGCTGTGCTGCAAGCATGGAACACCTGCCGGAAAGGTTATCTGATTTATGGGCAGTCAGTTTATTTTCCGCTGCGAACCTGGCCGAGCAGTCGCTGCAGTCGCTGCAAAGTTTTGGGTTTTTCTGCCGAAACGTCTTTTTCCTCATAGTCCGAGCGCGACAAGTCGAAGAGCTGCGGAGTTGGGCGATAACCCGTTTCGATGGCCGGTCCCCAGGTAATCATCGGTCCGCCGTCTGAAGGCGAAATGTATTTGTAATGTTGCGTGCGCAGCGTGAGGCTGCGGTTCGACGTCATGCTCACGGCATAGTCGCGCGGTTGTGTGTCGCGTCCGGTCCAGGTCGAAAGGTGCTCCTGGCTGTCGGCAATCGTCGAAGCCGAGGCTGGCAGACCCGCCGCCGTAGCCAGCGTGGCAGGCCCG
>FR901780.1:6872-28028 GCA_000437675.1 Prevotella sp. CAG:891 | reverse complement strand
GAATCTTATCAAGCAAAACTCTTGCTGGTTCGTCATTGGGGTCTTGCGGTACAAGTTTTCCCTGTATCGCCCATTGTAATATGCTGTTCTTTAATTGTTTTCCGTTCATTGTAATTTTTTATCGTAAAGTATCAATTCGCCAACAAGTTGTTGGCGAATTATATACTATTTTTAATCTTCATCTTCTGCCTCTTTTCCCTTTTGTAATTCAAAAAACTCTTTCTGCTCACGGATTTCTCGGCTCAACTCTTCTTCTGTAGGAAGATAAGTAAGATACTTTGCGGCAAAGAGCTGCTTGCTGTCCTTCAATATGGAATAACGTGCAAGGTCTTTGCTAGTGTCAGAACACAGAACCAAACCGATAGTAGGATTATTGCCTTCCTCTTTCTTCAACTCGTCATACATTCTGACGTACATATCCATCTGTCCCACATCCTGATGAGTTATCTGCGTAGTCTTTAAATCAATAATGAGATAGGACTTTAGGATGATGTTGTAAAACACAAGGTCGATATAGAAATCGCCCATGTCCGTCTTGATATGCTGTTGGCGAGCCACAAACGCATAGCCTTTGCCCAACTCCATGATGAAAGTCTGCAGATGGTTGATAATGGCAGTTTCCAGTTTCGATTCACTATAGGCAGGGTTCTGTGGTAATCCTAAGAACTCTGCTATCACAGGATTCTTGAGATAAGAGAGTTTGTCTTTTTCGAAATCTGAAGTCAGCGAACGCATCTCGTCACTTACCTCTTTGCGCAGATGCTCAGGGGTTTGCAACAAACGATAATAGTATTGTGAGGAGATATTACGCTGTAAGGTACGGTAATCCCATTGCTCACGAGCCGCCTCCTTCAAATACCACAACCTTGCATCCATATCTTTTACACGCAGTAAGCGTTCATAGTGAAGCCATGATAGGTTAGGATAGAATGGTATCGTAGATTCGTCAAGCGGTGCTTGACGAATTGGTTCGTCTGTGAGTTTGAATTGGTCAAGCATTGCTTGACCAATTTGTAATTTGCTGAACATCAGGTAAAAAGAGCGCATGTTCTTTATGCTTGTCAGTCCGAATCCCCTGCCGTATTCTTCAGTTAGGGTTTGGGAAGCCAATTTTATGACATGTTTGCCATATTTCGCACGTTCCTTTCCATTTTGTTCCTGTGTCACGATACATCAACCGATAAGCCAGTTGCGAACCACCAATAGATGGTCTGCACTGCGATAGGCTTGCCGACGTGCTTCACTGGCTAAATGCTTCAAGTCAGAAACGAAGTTTTTCTCTGATTGAGTCAGCTTTTCTGTTATGTTTGTTAATGCAGATTTTTCCATATTATCCAATCCTTTTCTGAATTAGTGAGACAGCGTCTCACCTTTTCATAATTTGTGGAACACCGTCCCACATTTCACAATTCGTCCACATTCACATTTATTCCCAAGATACGCTGTATCTCCGCCAATGTCTTATCAATTTCATGATCAAGAGCCTTGCGCTTCTTGAAATAGTCGGCAAGCAGTTCGGCAGGAGGCAAGATTTCTTCATCCTCTTTCGGGAACTTGCACAAGTCGAAGTTGCAATCGGTGGCGATAAGGTCTTCAACCGAATAGCAACGAGATTTCTCGTCACCATCAGCAATAATAATCTCCTTACGGTCGTTCCACCACTCACGGATTGGGTTGCAATGTTCCGACTTCATGGACTTTGTCTTGGAGAAATGCTTGTACCCCTCTGGCATATCCAAACGATAGAACCATGTGTCCTTCGTTGAGAAGCCTTCTGGAGCATTCTCTGCACTGGTGTTGTCGAAGAACAAAATGTTCGTGGCTATCGAAGTGTAAGGTGCAAAGATACTGCCAGGCAAACGGATAATGGTGTGCAAGTTGAAATCTCTGAGCAGCTTGGTCTTGATGGCTATCTTTGTGTTGTCCGCTCCAAACAGGAAACCGTCTGGGACAATGACCGCCGCACGACCATTCCTCTTCAGTCGGTACATGATGAGAACCATGAACAAGTCAGCAGTCTCGCTACTGCGCATATCAGAAGGGAAATGTGACTTGACATCCGACTTCTCGTTTCCACCGTATGGTGGGTTCATCAACACAACATCAAACTTGTCCTCGTCTGTATAGTTGAGTACATCTTTTGTAAGCGAGTTGTCGTGATATACCAATGGCGTGTCAATACCATGCAGCAACAGGTTTGTCACACATAGCATATACGGGAATTGTTTCTTTTCTATGCCAAATACAGACTGATTGTACTCTTTGCGGTCTTCAGCAGTCTTTACCTTCTTGTCCAATTCACCCAACCAACTTGTGATGAAACCTCCTGTACCACAAGCGAAGTCTGCCATTTTCTTACCAATCTGGGGATTGACTATCTCTGCCATAAATTCGGTCAAGGCTCTTGGGGTGTAGAACTCACCAGAGGAACCTGCCGCCTGCATTTCTTTGAGGATTGTCTCGTATATCTCACCGAAAGCATGACTTTCCTCATAGTCACCAAGGTTCAAACCGTCAATCACATTCAGCACTTGACGAAGTTGAACTCCATCTTTCATATATTGGTTGGCATCCTCAAATGTGGTCTTTACAATCGCCTGACGGATAGGGGTAGTTGGTGTTATCTCTATGTTTTTGAGTTCCACGAACAATGTGTTGTTGACAAACGAAAGCAGCTCATCACCAGTCAAGGCATAACCGCTTCCATCGTCATGCGCCCAGTTACGCCAACGGCATTCTTCTGGAATAATAGACTTGTAATCATCATCGTCCAACTCCCAATCATTCTCTTTCTCGTCATAGACTTTCAAGAACAGCATCCACGCCATTTGTTCTATGCGTTGCGCATCACCGTTGATACCGGCATCATTGCGCATTATATTGCGAACTCGTTTTACGAAATTTGATAAACTCATATTTTGTTTTTATTTTATGCTATATTATATATGTATTGTTCCAGTTCCTTTACGGCATCAAGATAGCCTTGCTTGCCACCAAAGAACTTCACGATGTTTGCCTTTGAACCCAATTTGCGGAATGGGTCATTTTCAAGCACAGTAAGACTTTCCAATTCTGACACACCTTCCTTGGTGTACTTATCCAACAAGGCTTCAAGCACAAGTCGTGCCTGTTCACCATACTTGCTGAATATGTCTCGTTTCTTCACTTGTTCGGCACGTTCATGTCGTGTAAGTGTTTTCTTGCCGTAGGCTATATGGCAGATAAAATCGAAATCATCAACATCATCCATATCTTGGTCATGCTTCAATGCAGCAAGATCAATACCACTGTCTTTAAGCATTTCAGCAATATCAGACTTTTTCTTGGTTTCTTGCCACTTGGAAGTGAATGTGTCAATCGTAGCGTATGTGTCTATGATACTTTTCTTTGTATAGTCGGTAATGCTTTCCGTGCGAAGTAACTTACCATTTGTGTCATAGACAGAAACGACCTTGTTAATGACCATCACTTGACAGCCATCCTTGGCAACAATCGGCTTCGGTCGTGGTTCAGGATCGGGTTCTTTCACGCCTTTAGGCCCGTCGTCTTCAGGAAGTACATACGGCTTAGGCTCTTTCTGCTTGGGCGGATAGTTCGGGTCTATCTCAATCGGTCCGTCCCAATCTGGGTCAGCAAACAATCGTGTCACGTTGCGGAAGTCCATTACTGTGAAGTATGTCTTTCCTTCTTTCTCACGAAGACGAGTGCCACGACCAATTATCTGTTTGAACTCTGTCATAGAGCCGATTTGTTGGTCAAGCACAATCAGTTTTGTCATTTTGCAATCAACACCAGTTGAAAGCAACTTACTTGTTGTCGCTATGACAGGGTATTTCTCTGCAACAGAAATGAAATAATCCAACTTGCCTTTTCCGTATTCGTCACTACCAGTTATACGAACCACATAGTCAGGATTTTTCTTGCACATATCAGCATTGGCATTAGCCAAAGCCATACGCATACGTTCCGCATGAGTTTCATCAGCACAGAACACTATGGTCTTAGCCATGCGATCTGTACTTTTCAGATAGTTGGTTATCTCTTGCGCAACTTCCCTTATACGGTCTTCTATAACAATGTTATAGTCATAGTCGCTGTTGTTATAAATACGGTCTTCTATCTCGTTGCCGTATATATCTTTTTGTCCCTTTCTAGGTCTCCACTCATCGCCAATGTTGGTTGTGATGTTGATTACCTTGAAAGGAGCAAGGAAACCATCCTCAATTCCGTTTTTAAGGCTGTATGTATATATAGGCTCGCCAAAGTAGCCAATACTTGACTGATACTTCGTTTCCTTTGGCGTAGCAGTCATACCGATATGAGTAGCTGAAGAAAAATATTCCAAGATGTTTCGCCAGTTGCTATCATCCTTTGCGCTACCTCTATGACACTCATCAACGATGACAAGGTCGAAGTAGTCGGGATTAGGGAACAGCTCTTGATAATTCTTGGCATCATTCTGTCCAATCAACTGCTGGTATAGCGCAAAAAACACTTGATAAGATTTCAATTCCTCCAAGTGATTCTTATCTTTGGAGTAGTCAATCTTGTGTGTTACCTTGTTTAGCGGCTTGAAGTCCTGTTGTATGGATTGGTCAACCAATATGTTGCGGTCAGCAAGATATAACACTTTCTTTTTCAATTCACTATGAAGCAAACGCCATACAATCTGAAAAGCAGTGTAGGTCTTGCCTGTACCAGTTGCCATGACAAGAAGGACACGATTTTGCCCTTTTGCTATAGCATTGACAGTACGATTTACGGCATTGCGCTGATAATATCGTGGAGGAAATATATTCTGACCAGTGCAGAACGGTTGCTTAATGACAGCCAATTCTTGCTCATTAAGTCCATTGCCACCGTTAGCCTCGCTTTTATATCTTTCGATAAGTTCTTCTTTTGTCGGAAACTCACCCATAGCAAAAGTGCGTTCTTTCCCTGTTAAGAAGTCATGTTCGGCAAAGCCCTCCCCGTTAGAACTATATGCAAACTTAACATCAAGCATTTGGGCATAAGTCATAGCTTGTTGCAATCCATGAGAAACAGAATGATTAGCATCCTTTGCCTCTACAATGGCTAAGGGTGTAGCCTTGTTTGCATAAAGCACATAGTCGGCAAACTTAGGTTTCTCTCTATGCACAAGATTGCCATGAAGACTAATTTTACCGTCAGTAAATTTAACCTTCTGTTCCATAAAAATGCTATCCTTTGACCATCCTTTGCTTGTAATGGCTTCGTTGATATAGCGGAACTTGACATCCTCTTCTGTTAAATCTTTGCTTATGCCCATATTCAACTAATATTTTATTATCAGAAGTTCTACAACATATTTACTAAGACAGGAAACTACGAGTTCATTACACTCTTTCGTTCTCGTTCGTAATCAAATCCTTGAGGTCAACTTCTAAAATCTTTGAGATTTCAAGAAGTGTCTCTAAATCGGGTTGATATTTATTCCGAGCATAGCAATTAACCGTGCTAAAGCTCTTGCCTAATTGTTTTGCCAGCCAGGTTTGTGAAATACCCTTGCTATCTAAGACGTCTTTTATCTTGTTTAGTTTCATAAATCCATCGAATTTTGCTGTAAATATACATTAAATTTTGCGATAATCATTATAAATCAAGCTGTTTATGTAAATTATTCCAATATAACGATTGTTATTTCATGTAGTTATTGAACCTTTGCAGCGGAGAAGAGTTGTTTGACAGCAAATGTATGCATATTGCAGAAATTGGGACTGTTGCCAAATCATTACCTCTATTGAGGTGAAAGACTCATAAATAGCTCATTTTAAGCTATTCAGCAGATTCTAGCGTAATTTTAGATGAAAAACAAATCATGCAGCTAATGTACTTTTACAATGCTTTGTATTGACTAAATGTATGGCTTGGTTTGCATAATATGAAATAATGCTCAAAAAATAGATGGAAAAGTTGCAAATATGAATAGATGCTCGTAAATTTGCCGCCACAGTGTTCGAAGCGAACATACATCTCATACATTTATACATACTAAAAGCACGTGCTTATGAAAAATAAGAACTACTTTTTCTCGAAAATCGGTATTGCGTTAACCGCAGCTTGCTGTTTGGCAGGCCATACACCGATTGCTCATGCGTTGACCCTTGAAAGCCGCAAAGCCACAGTTGAGGCAGTGACTGACGAAAACCCCGAAAACCAAGTGGTGGAAGTGGTCTCGCTGAAAGACTTTCAAAGTAAAAATCCCGATCTTTACGAAACCTACCTGTACACGGGCGAAGCCGTGGTGGCATACGTTGACCGCAGCGTGCAACCCGCCGTTTACTATTTGGTAGATGCCGAAGGCGGCGTGCAGTTTAAAGACGAGTGGGGAGTGTTGGGCGAAACTACCTATGCTGTCGGCGACCGCCTCACACGCTTCACGGTGGGTGTGACCGCAGCCTTTGGTGCCAACACCATTTACCCCTTTGCCCCTGATGCACAAGTGGTGAGCCAAGGCAATGTGGTGCAGCCCGTTGAGGCCACCATTGCGCAAATTAAGGCTTCGCCAGCCACCTATTACAGCAGGCTGGTAAGCGTGCCCGACGTAACCCTCAGTGTGCCCGAAGGTACCACGCAGTTTACTGAAGGTATGCCACAGCCCACCTTTACCGATGCCGAAGGACAAACGGGTAAAATGCGTGTGCTGAAAGGAACTGACTTAATCGGTACGGACATTCCCACCACGCCTCTGACACTCGTCGGACTGATGACGTCGAAGGCTGTGACGAGCGGACCGATTCTGGCACCGCGCGGCGCAGGCGATTTGCAGATTTCTGCAGTGGCCGAACCTTCAATTGAAGTGGACATTGCCTCCTTCCCTGAAGCACGCGGAAGAGTGGGCGAAAAGGTAGAAATCGGTACCGTTCATGTGAAAGCCGTGGCCATGCCCCAAGAGGTGAGCATTGTGCCCTCGGGAGCAGTCGAAGGCATTTTCACCACCAACGTAACCACACTGCCCAAGGGAACGTATGAAAAGGACATTACCATTTACTACGAAGCCAAAGCCATCGGTAAACACAAGGGCAACCTCTTCTTTATGGTGGGCGAGGATCCTTACGCAAAAATCAGCATCAGCGGCATGGCCATTGACCCGAAGAATCCGCCTGCTGTACAAGTAAATCCTCAAACGCTCGAACCCTTTGCCGTAAAGGTGGGCGAAAGCGTGCAGCAAACCGTTAAGGTGACGCCCGTGGGTATGCCCGACTATGTGAAAGTGTCTATCACACCGGGACAGGGATTTACCACCAACACCACCATGCTCATGACGCAGGGTGAACAAAACCTTACGGTAACTTTCCGACCCAAAGCCGTCGGCGAGTATGCAGCTACCATTACCATTCAGAACGAGTTTGTTGAACCCATTGAAATACATCTGACCGGTACGGCTATCGACGAACCCGTGGCTCCCGAAGTTGAAGGCGATGCTTTGCCCCTTTCGACCGACAATCCGCAACTGCTGCTGAACGAAACGTTCGATGTGGGCGAACACAATAAACCGCTGAAAATGGAAGGTTGGAAGAACTTGGCTCAAACCGGTACCCGGGCATGGTGGGGCTACACCTTCCCCGACTACGAAACTGAGAACCGAGGCGAGAAAGTGGCAAAGGTAACGGCTTACGACAGCAAAGCGACCGAAGAATTGCCTTGCGAAATGCTTTTGGTCACTCCGCCATTGAATTATAAAGAGTCGGCTTCGAAACTCTTTACGTTCCGCGTCATGGGCAACAACCTGACGGACAATATGACCGACAAACTGGAGCTTTGCTACATTTACCTCGATGGCGACCAAATGATGGTGGAACCGCTGAACGAAGTGCTGATGCCCACCATGAAGGATTTGAACGATGAGTGGCAAGAGTTCCACGTCGACTTGGCGAACCAAAACATCGAGGATGTGTTCTTTATGGGCTTCCGCTTCAAGAGCATGCGCGGTAGCAGCCATTCAGCCGTTTACTACGTGGACGATGTGACTTACGGTCGCACCGATGTGCCCTTGATTTCAACCTCGCAGCTGACGGTGGATATGCCCGGCAACAAGGAGAACGCTGTTGTGCAGTCGGCCCCCATCGAAGTGGAAGGCAGCAACTTGAACGAACCCATCAAACTGGCATTAGGAGGAGCCAACAAAGATAAGTTTGAACTCTCAGCCCAGCTTTTGGAACCCACTGGCGGTGTGTTCAATGTGCGTTTCAGCGGAAAAATGGGTAATTACGAAGCCTACGTGAAACTCAGTTCGCGCGGTGCAGCCGACAAGTACATTTTCCTTTTTGCCTCAGTAACCCAAGGTGTTGAGTCGCTCGTGATTGATGCCGATGCCCACCTCACCGTGACCGACCTCAGTGGTCGCCACGTACGTACTCTGACAGGCGCAGCCCTTGACAAGGCGTTGGACAATCTGCCTTCGGGTACCTACATCGTTACCGTTTCAACCGAAAAAGGCACGAGCTCTGTCAAAATGGCAAAGTAAACAGAGTTTACTGCTTAGAGAACCTGAATGACGAAGTGTCGTCGTACTTCATAACGCAAAAAGAGGCTGTGTCGTAAATCATCATTACGACACAGCCTCTTCCTTTTTTGGCATATAAAATCAGGTTGTGCGCGCTTACGCACAACAGTCAGGTGCGCCGCCCTGTGCATGGAGGATTTGAACATGACGTCTGTGCACCATAATTGCTACTTGGCACAAATTGCAGGTGACACATTTATCTTTAGTATAGCGGTAGTTCACTCCGACTCGTAATAGTCAATGAACGCCTTGTTCAAAAGTTTCAATCCGCCTGCTGTGGGGTAGTCACCACTAAAATACCAATCGCCCGTATGATTCGGACAAGCCCGGTGCAATCCGTCTAAGGTTTGATAGATGATGCATACCTCGGTTTTCACTGAATCCGGTGTTAGCAAGCGAGCTATTTTTGCTGAAATCTGTTCGTCGGTAAATCGTTCGTAAATGGCTTTCACGTAATTCTGCATCTGCTCCTTGGGCAAATGCTCCTGTGCCTTGCAACGTTGATAAACTTGCGTTATCAAATCGGCGCGGCCTTGTTCCTTGAGCAGTTCTATGGCAGCACGAAAGGCAATGAACTGCTCCATGCTCGACATGTCGATACCGTAGTAATCGGGGTAGCGGACTTGGGGCGATGAGGAAACAATCACTATTTTTTTTGGATGCAGGCGGTCGAGAATGCCGATGATGCTTTGGCGCAGCGTAGTGCCACGCACAATGCTGTCGTCGATAATAACCAGATTGTCGGTATAGGGTTTTAAACTTCCATAGGTAATATCGTAGACGTGTGCAGCCAGTTCGTTGCGTGTGTTTCCTTCAGCAATGAAGGTGCGCAGTTTGATGTCCTTTATGGTCACTTTTTCGCTCCTTACGCGCATCGACAGGATGCGTTCCAATTCGCTGCATCCAGGATTTTTTCCGAGAGCTTCAATTTGCTGTATTTTAGTTTGGTTCAAGTAGTTATCCAATCCTTCGAGCATGCCGTAAAATGCCACTTCGGCTGTATTGGGAATGAAGGAAAACACGGTTCGTTCCATGTCGTAGTCGACGGCTTGCAATATTTTCGGCACCAAGGATTGTCCCAAGCGTTTGCGCTCGATGTAAATGTCCCGGTCGCTTCCGCGTGAAAAGTAAATACGTTCGAACGAACAAGGGGTCAGTTTCTGTGGCTTATTGACTTGAGCTAATCGCATTTTCCCCGACTGATCAAGCATAATGGCTTGTCCTGCCTGCAGTTCGTGTATGGCCTCGGTCGTAACGTTCAGTGCGGTTTGAATAACCGGCCGCTCGGAAGCCAGCACCATGACTTCATCGTCGATGTAGTAAAAAGCCGAACGTATGCCCCAGGGGTCGCGCAAGGCAAACGATTCGCCACTGCCGGTGATGCCGCAAATAACGTATCCCCCGTCCCATTGTGCACTCGAGGTTTGTAACACGTTGAACATGTCGATGCGTTCTTCAATTTTTTCCGTCAGGTCCACACCTTTCCAGCCTTCGCTCCGACATGCCTCGTATACCCTTTCGACTTCGCGGTCGAGCCGGTGCCCCATTTGTTCGAGTATGATGTAGGTATCGGCATATTTTCGCGGGTGTTGTCCTTCGGCAGTCAGTTTGGCAAAAATTTCGTCGACATTAGTGAGATTAAAGTTTCCGCAAACGGCCAGATTCTTGGCTCTGTAATTATTGCGCCTTAAAAAAGGATGAATGTAGTCGAGTCCGCTTTTTCCGGTGGTGGAGTAGCGCAGATGCCCCATATATAATTCTCCGGCAAAAGGCAGCGTTTTCTCAGCCATCCCGGCATCATTCAGTTGTTCGGGACTTAATGGGAGGTAATGATTATAAGCCGAAGCGAATATTTCGGAAATAGCGTTTGTGCCAGTGGCCCTTTCGCGAAACATGTATTCCTCGCCCGATGAGGCATGGAGTTTTACGCAAGCCATTCCGGCTCCTTCTTGTCCGCGGTTGTGCTGTTTTTCCATCAGCAGATAGAGCTTGTTGAGCCCCCACATCCAGGTGCCATACTTTTGTTGATAGTATTCAAGTGGCTTGAGCAAACGTATCATAGCCACGCCACATTCGTGCTTTAATGGTTCCATAACAATTGTTTTTTTTTACTGCAAAAATACCGCTTGCAAAAAGAACCATAAAATCACTCACTTTGTTTTTACACAAACATCTTCTTGCTGTTTGATAATTAAAGTATTGATGTTAATTCTATTTGAATATTAAAGTGAAATGCCCATAAATATTTCATAATTCATTATTTTCCAATTTATTTACGAAATATTGCCAGATGGATGGCATCACTTTTACGCTTCTTGCTAAATTTGCATTGATTTTATGTCAGGTGTATAATAGAATAGGCATCACTTTGTGCGTTAAGTGTCGATGCCCTATTCTATTTCTTTCTGTTTGTCAGAAAATCACAAATCCTGGCAGCATGATGCTAATTATGTAATACATCTGCGTATGGCACTTTTGAATGAGTATTTTTTAGAGTTACCAAGTGATGACTTATTCTCGGGTGTAGCCAAAAAAATCAATACTTTCAAGGTATTGCACCCACATGCCGAACTGATTGATTTAGGACTAAACGATGTTGCTCGCCCCATACCTCAGTTTGTTGCAGAAGCTATGCATAAAGCAGTTGATGCAATGACGACATTAACGAAGATTCATGGGAACAGCCCGGGACAATGCTACGACCTTTTAAGAGAAGAAATAATTAAAAATGATTTTAACACACGAGGCATTCACTTGATTCCCAACGAGGTGTTCATCAATGATGGGGTTAAAAACGAAATAGGCAATATCGGCGACCTGTTACGCAGCGACAATACTATCGGGGTAATCGACCCCATTTACCCTATATACATTGAAAGCAATGTGATATCGGGGCGCGCCGGCATATTCAATCAAGGACGTTGGAGCAATGTTTCCTATTTGAACTGCAATGAGAGCAATGGCTTCACCCCTATGCCGCCGAACTTTCCCATAGACATTGTGTACTTATGCTCGCCCAATAATCCGACTGGAGCTGCATATAGTAAAGGACAACTCAAAAAATGGGTGGACTATGCTATTAAGAACAATACGCTGATTCTTTTCGATGCCTCGTACGAAGCTTATATCCATGCGCCCGACATTCCGCATTCGATTTACGAAATTCGGGGAGCCAAAAAAGTGGCCATCGAAATTCGGAAACTGCCACGGGGAGCAGGGTTCTCTGAACTGAAATGTGGCTACACGGTTATACCTAAAGAACTGGTTATACAAAGTTTGGAGGGAACTGAAATTCAAATGAACGCATTGTGGAATCGTCGGCAAAGAATCAGATGCAATGGGGCTTCGTACGTTACACAATGTGCAGCTACGGCAACCTATTCAGAGACCGGACAAAAGCAAATGCACCAAACCATTGAATACTACATGGATAATGTGCGCCGAATGCGACGGATTTTGGGGCAGTTGAATTTAAAAATATATGGCGGCGAACATATTCCGTATTTGTGGATTAAAATTCCGAAAGAATCGTCGTCGTGGGAATTTTTTGAATCAATGCTTTACTGCGCTAAGGTTATTTGCACACCGGGTATCGTGTTCGGACCCGGAGGAGAAGGCTACGTCAGACTGAGCGCATTTGCCGGACGGCATGATTGCGAAAATGCGGTATGCCGACTCAAAGATTGGTTAAAGTAAGTAAGGTAAGCAGACAGATGTCAAGAATTATTCAATTTACAAAGATGCACGGACTGGGCAATGATTACATCTATGTCAACTCGGCTATGTACCCTATAAGCAATCCTTCGGAGCTCGCTATCAAATGGAGCGACCGGCACAAAGGTATAGGTGCAGACGGATTGGTGCTGATAGGCGAAAGTAATGTTGCCGATTTTTCGATGCGCATATTCAATGCCGATGGCTCGGAAGCCATGATGTGCGGCAATGCCTGCCGGTGCATAGGTAAGTATGTGTTTGAAAAAAAACTGACTTGCAAACACAATATTCAGCTTGAAACGCTGTCGGGTATCAAGCAACTCATGCTGCATGTGAAGGTAAACCGGGTGGAAAACGTAACGGTGAACATGGGACGCCCCTCGTTGTGTAATGTTCAGCAAGTGGCTACAACCGACGGAAACCTTTGGAACAGAAAGTTCGTGGTGAACGGAACAAACTATTACGGCACATTTGTTTGTATGGGCAATCCGCACCTCGTGATTTTTGTGGACAATGTTGAATCGGTGCCTTTGGCCGACATTGGTTCGATAT
Source organism: Prevotella sp. CAG:891 (assembly GCA_000437675.1). Lineage (GTDB taxonomy): Bacteria > Bacteroidota > Bacteroidia > Bacteroidales > Bacteroidaceae > Alloprevotella. The sequence continues at coordinate 15,235 of FR901780.1, read as the reverse complement.
TGGAAAATCATCCGCTTTTTCCACAAAAAACGAATGTGGAATTTGCTGAACTGAAATCCGATGGAAGTATTCGCATGAGGGTGTGGGAACGTGGATCGGGAATTACGCAAGCCTGCGGAACCGGGGCTTGCGCCACAGTGGTTGCCGCTATTGCCGGTAACCGAACCCAAAATGAAGTAAATGTGCATATGGACGGTGGCACTGTTCAAGTATGCTGGGACAACCATAATGGACAAGTTTACATGCAAGGTCCGGCCGAAAATGTATTTGAGGGAATAATTGAAATGGATGAACGATGATTACAATAAACGAAAACTTTTTGAAACTCTCTGATAATTACCTTTTTTCAGAAATAGCCCGGAGAGTGAACACGTTTAAAAGAAATAATCCAGACAAGCAGGTAATCAGCCTGGGCATAGGCGATGTAACACAACCTTTGCCCAAAGCTTCGGTGCAGGCTATGGTAAAAGCTGTTGAGGAAATGGGAAGGGCCGATACATTCAGAGGATACGGCCCTGAACATGGCTACGAGTTTCTGATTCGTGCCATCATTGCCAACGATTACTTGCCGCGAGGCATTGAACTTTCGGCCTCAGAGGTGTTTATCAACGATGGTGCCAAAAGCGACTGCGGAAACATTGGCGACATTTTCAGCGTCGAAAGCAGCGTTGCTGTGACCGACCCCGTTTATCCGGTTTACGTTGACAGCAACGTCATGAGCGGACGAGCTGGTAACCCTACTTTCAACGGCTGGAGCAATCTGACTTACATGCCGTGTGAGGCTGAAAACGGGTTCATTCCCCAAATTCCGCAAGAACCGGTGGATTTGATTTACCTGTGTTATCCGAATAACCCAACGGGGGTTGTTCTGACGAGGGATGAACTGGAAAAATGGGTGAATTATGCCTTGAACAATGGTTCGATTATTCTGTATGATGCCGCGTACGAAGCCTATATTCAGGACGAGCATGTGCCACACACTATTTACGAAATAGCCGGAGCACGAGAGTGTGCCATTGAATTTCGTAGTTTTTCGAAAACGGCCGGATTTACGGGAGTGAGATGTGGCTATACCATTGTGCCGGAATGTTTGACGGCTGCTGCACCGAACGGTGAACAGATTTTGCTGAACTCGCTTTGGAACCGCCGGCAGTGTACGAAATTCAACGGTACAAGCTACATTACGCAACGAGGAGCTGAAGCTGTATATACAGCAGAAGGAAAAGAACAAATTAAACAGACCGTGAACTATTACATGCATAATGCCAAACTGATGCGAGAAGGCTTAGAAGAACTCGGAACTCATGTCTATGGCGGGAAAAATGCTCCGTATTTGTGGCTGAAAACGCCAGACGGAACATCCTCGTGGGAGTTTTTCGATCAAATGCTTCATGAGGTGAATGTGGTGGTTACACCCGGCGTTGGGTTTGGTCCTCAGGGTGAGGGCTATGTGCGACTCACAGCTTTTGGTAATCACAAAGACTGTGAGGAAGCGATGAGGCGAATAAAACAATGGCTAAGATAGTTACAGTCTGCATTAACTATAGCTAAAAAAAGTCGGAGGATGGGTTGGCGCAGCGTGAGCACGTCCTCTGATTTTTTTATAAAGGTTCGCATTTGAAAATGGGACTGTAAAATTTGTGTGGGGTAACACATCGGTGTTTCGTACGTTTTGTTAATGTGAATGAGGTGAAATTGTATAATTCATAATGTAATGATTTGTATCGTCGGCAAGATATTCCGATAACTAATTAGAAGGTATCTATGAACAATAATACGTAATTTTGCTGATGAAACAAGAATAATTACGCATGGAATATAACCAATTTGACCACATAGACGAAAAAATACTTGAAATGCTGGCAAAGGATGGTAGCATCCCTTTTCAAAAGGTGGCGCGAGCTTGTGGCGTTTCGGGAACCACAATTCACACGCGTGTGAAGCGTATGACGGAAGCTGGGGTTATTCAAGGAGCAAAATACATTGTAAATCCTGCAAAAATAGGGTATGAAACTTGTGCTTACGTGGGACTTACATTGAAGAATGATGAATGCTTTGCAGAGGTAGTTAAGGCGCTGCAATCTATCCCCGAGATTGTTGAAATTCATTGTACGAACGAAGCTTACGATTTGTTCGTGAAAATTTATGCGCGCAACAATGAACATTTGCTGACTATGATTCAAACTCAAATAAAACCGCTGGGTTTGTCGCAGTCGAAAATCATCATCTCTTTTAAAGCGGTATGTAGCAAGCAGCTAACCATGCTGCCAAGATGAATAGTGTAAAAAATAATGGAGGCTGTGATCGTATGAACAGCCTCTTTAAGGAAATGCTGAATTTTAGTTTATAAAGATTCGCATTTGAAAAACCTTAAATTGAAGTCATCTAAACTAATGAATGCTTAACACTTCCTTAGGAGCAGAACGGCAAAAACAATGTAGTTCCACGCTTCCCAACTTGTTTATGTTGTGTCATCATTGGGGAATACCCCATGAGAGAGGCATTGATTTCTAAAATCCTCGCTGTCAAAGTCGGCATCTGCATTCAAGAATAGTCCGTCAACAGGAATGCCCGCTTCCTCCAAAGTTCTGAATATCTCATCCGTCGACCTTTTAATACGGTATAAGTCATTATGCTCTCCCGATACAGGAACAGACATGGCCAAAGGAAGCCCCTGTCTGTCTGTCCGTCAGATACAAGGCATTGGTAGTTTGCTTGAAGTATTTTTTAGTCATTCCAAAGTTTTGATGCGATGCTCACAAATTCTTGTTTGCCCTCAATGTAATCGGCAAATGTTTCCATGGCAGAAAGGCCATTGGGCATATTGCAACTGCCGCAACCACCACAAGCAGGTGATTGGCATGCAAAGCGTTCGCGAATAAAATCTATGCGTTCTTCGCGGTCGGAAAATTCAATTTTAGGTGCTATCATAATGCTGTTGATAAAAAAGAGGCATCATTCCTACGACTGTGTATCAGACTTAGGAATGGTGCCTTGACGTTAATGTGGTTCAGTAGAAATCGGGTGGGGAAGACGCGCTAAACTATTTGAAAGCATTGCGTATGAGTTGCAGGGTCGAAGCGTCATTGTCGAACACTGAATACCAACCTTGAGGTTCGTGAGGAGGATCGCAAAGGTAGTCGGCTCCCATGCTCCACGTTTCGTTGATCGGACGACCGCTGCCGCCCCATCCCCAGAAATTACATCCGGCCATGGGGCCACCATTCTTGCGGCTTTCATTTACCTTGCTAAACACAAAGGCATAAAAGGCGTCGCGGGCTACGGTGGGCGAACCAGCTCCGTGGAAATTATTGTCGCGCGGATAACCAAATTCCTCTACCACATAGGGCTTGTTAATATTGAAAGCAATGCGGTCGTGCTGGGCCAAGTATTCAGTCGTTTTGTTGTAAACATTGGGCAGCGCCTCGAACAGACGGTCCTTGGAGGCCCATTGCCAGTTGGCGGGCCAAATGTGTACGGTCATGTAGTCGATGTTGCGGTCGTTGTGAACGGTTGTACACAGTTCCTCGTTGACATTGCAGCCAATAACGCCTTCGCTTCCGGTCGATACGAGGTGGTTCGGGTCGATAGATTTAATCAGCGCAGCCGTTTCCTTTACCCACTTCACGAAGTTAGGTACTTCCGGTTTGCCAAAGGGGCGCGGCTCATTGCAAAGCTGCCACGACATGATGGTGGGGTCTTCGCGGTAGGGCTTGCCGGTAACAGTATTCGTGCGGCTCACGATGTTGCGCACGTGGTTCAAGAACAGTTGTTGCGCCTTTTCGTCGTGAAAGAACTGGCGGGCATACTCCACATAATCGTTGTAGCCCTCGCCGTGAGCGTCGGGCGAATCACCGTGGCCTGTTTCGCGCAGATAAAAACCATATCCGCCACTCCAGTCCCAGGAGTTGGTCAGGTAAATTACGGCTACCATATCGCGCTTGGCCATTTCGGCCAACATATAATCCAATCCCACGAGCAAGGTGTCGTTCAGTTCGCCGGGCTTTGCCTGCAAATACGGCTTCACCGTGTTGGCATGCTTACTTCCGGCATCAGCACCGGCCAGAATGCGCAAATTATTTACGCCTAGTGCCTTGAGCGAATCGAGTTCGGCACAAAGGCGAGTACGGTTGCCGCCTTGTCCCGTGCTACCCAGAATAGGACCGTACCAAAAGTTCGTACCGATGAAGTAGTAAGGTTCAGTTTGCTGACCTTTGAAAAACTGCATGCCTTTGGTGCGCACAAAATTGTGTTGAGCCGAAGCACACAGGGCAAATGCTGCCAATACTGTGGCAAGAATATGTTTGATTTTCATAAATAGAATTTTAAGTTCTCAGCTATAACAAGCGTTTATAACAGGCATTTATAACAGGCGTTTCCGCGCAATGCTCCGGCCTACAATCTGCTTTTATAGGCTCGGTCCATTTCGCGCTTGTCTTGTTTCTCCTTGAGTGAAGCACGCTTGTCGTATTCCTTCTTACCGCGACACAGCCCAATAATGACCTTGGCCAAGCCCTTTTCGCTGATAAACATTTTCAGCGGAACAATGGTAAAGCCGGGCGAACGGGTTTCGTTCTGCAAGTTGTGAATTTCCTTTTTATTGAGCAGCAGTTTGCGGTCGCGTCGCGTGGAGTGGTTGTTATACGAACCGAAGTCGTACTCGGCAATGTAGGAGTTTTTCATCCATACTTCGCCATTGTGAATGTAGCAGAAGGTGTCGACCAAACTGGCTTTACCAGCGCGGATGCTTTTTATTTCCGTGCCCGTAAGCACAATGCCAGCGGTAAATTTGTCGAGCACCAGGAAGTCGTGTTCTGCCTTTTTATTCTTGATGTTTATTCTTGAAGTTGGTAATACTTTACTCATTCGTGTGTTGGTTGTTTTAAGATAGGAATGAACCGGCAGCCATGCGAACTGCACAAACCGCGTGTGTCGGCATTTGCATGGCTGAAAAAATCATACGTTTTTTAGTCGGCCTCCACTTCGACAAAACTGTCCAGATGGTCATCCACATAGCATGCCACTGCCGCTGTGATGTCCTCTTCGTTTTCGACAAAGTAATCGTCCAGTTCGTCGAACTCTTCGTTATTTTCGAACAAGGCCATGAATTCCTCGTCCGTACGTTCGCGCGTCAAGTCGTCCTTACGCTCATCGTACAGGTTTTTAGCTTTGTAAAGCACCTTTGAGAACTCGTTCAGTCCCCACAGACGCATGGCCTTGGCAAAAGGATTGTCGAAGAAGAACGGACCGTAGCCATTATAAATAAGCTGGATAAATCCGCCGTCCATCACTTCCTCGTGCAAGATGTCGTAGCCCCATAGCGTAATTTGGTCGGCCGTAAGCTGCTGCATGCTTTCCGCAGTCAGTTCGCCGCCCGCTGTTTGCTTCACAGCCTGCACCACGGCAGCCAAAAATGCATCCATGCCTTCGGCAGCCGCCTGGCGCAATACAGAATCCTTTATTGTTACTTTCATTGTAAATGTTTCTAATCAAATTATTTAAAACAGAACGAGGCTACCACCTTTGGGTTTCCTCAATCAGCGTTTTCATTCCCTTGATTTTTTCACCGCCAATCATTTTCAGCAGTGATTTAAGTTTGCTTCGCTTCACAGCTACATAAGCATGATGCGCCGCGACGTCGATGCGTCCGATGTCGCCAGCCGTTAGTCCACCTTTTTTGCAGAAAAATCCTAAGATATCGCCTTTGCTCAACTTGTCGCGCTTGCCGCGTCCGATATATAAAGAAGCATATTCAGGCTGATGCGGAGCAATGGGTTCAGCATCGACATTAAGCGTGTCGGCCTCGTCGGCATAATCGGGCAATGTTTCGGTGGGCCCAATAATCAGGTAAACAGCACCATCGGCCTCCCAGCGCGCCGTACGTCCGTTGCGATGCGTATACTCTTCAGCTTTGCCCGGCAAATGGTAATGAATCACAGCCCGCACCTCGGGAATGTCGAGTCCGCGAGCAGCCAAGTCAGTACTTACCAACACGTTGGCAGCTCCGCTTCGAAAGCGGTAAAGAGCGCGTTCGCGCAAATCCTGTTCCATGCCGCCATGATAGGTACTCACGTCAAAGCGTTCGCCGGCCAACCACTTTCCTACGCGGTCTACGCTCTCGCGATGAGCCACAAACACGATGGCCTGCTGCCCCTTGATGTGCGAAAGCAAACGTCCCAAAGTTTCGAGTTTATCCTTTTCGGGCGAGGGCACCTGATAAACAGCAACACGTTCCTTCAGCGCACCCGTTTCGTTCAGGTAGTCGAGTTTGCGATACGATTTTGTGCGACGATTCATAAATCCGGGAATTTCGTCGCTGTCGGTGGCCGAAGTCAGCCAGCAATGGCGCGTGCCGTCGAATTGCGAAATCACGCTTTCCATTTCTTTTTGGAAACCTAATTCCAGACATTTGTCGAACTCATCGACCACCACCACTTTCACACCGTGCGCATTCACATTTTCCTTTTGCAAATGGTCATTCAGTCGTCCGGGAGTGGCAAACACCACCTGTGGTTTCACCTCGCGCAGCACGCGGTGTTCCTGCATAGTGGGTCGTCCGCCAAACAATGCCATGGAGCGAATACCGCATTTGGTGCGTTTCAGTAAGTCCTCGCTTTGCATGGCCAGTTCACGTGTAGGCACAATCACCACAGCTTGCAGTGCATCGAGTTCGGGGCGTATGAGTTGTAGCAAGGGCTGCATGTAGGCCCAGGTTTTGCCTGATCCTGTGGGCGAAAGCAGTACCACGCCTTCGTTGTTCAGTGCAGCTTGGTTCATGTCGCACTGCATGGGAGTCAGGCTTTCGTAGCCCAAGTTTTCGAGTATTTTGTCTGTCTGTATCATGGCTTCATTTGTGATGAGGAAGTCACGGTATGAATGAAAAGCCCTATGGCGTTCGTTCAATCCTACTTCATTTTACAAAAATACAGCAAAAATGTGAGATATGCAGATAAGTAGCTATCCATTTTTATTTTTGGCAGGTAGAAGCACGAAATAAAACAAAACAACTGCTTGCTATTGTTTTTTTAGTAACTTTGCTATCGCGGAGTTATTGGTTTATCCAAGCTTCGTCTATTGTTAATTTTAAAGGTGATACCACCCGTTCTGATAGGTAGCTTAGCAGCCTATAGCATGTATATTTTTAGCCAGTGAGCGGCAGTCAGTGCAAGCTATGCGTTTTATCAGAATTTGTAGCATCACCCTTCATGCTTTACTTTGAAACAATGAAACAAAAATTCATGACTATGATGATTACAGCAACAGCTGCATTCGGCTCGTTAAGCACCACAGCTTTGGCGCAAAACGAGGTGAAAGACGACTTTAAGTACACCGATGAGCAGTTTGCCGATATTCAGATGCTTCGCTACAAAGTGGAAGGATTTGAAAAACTGACGCTCAAGGAAAAAACGTTTATCTATTATTTGCAGGAGGCAGCACTGCAAGGACGCGACATCCTGTTCGACCAAAACGGCCGTTACAACTTGCGCATACGCCGTATGCTCGAAGCCGTTTACACCGACTGGCAGGGCGACCGTAAAGGCAAATTCTTTACCGAACTGACCACCTACTTGAAGCAAGTGTGGTTCTCGTCGGGCATTCATCACCATTACGGCTGCGAAAAGTTCACGCCCGGATTCACGGCCGACGAACTGCGTGCCGCACTCGAACAGCTTCCTGCCAATAAACTCCCCTTAGCTCAGGGCCAGACACTCTCCGCATTCTGCGACGAAATTTTCCCCGTGATTTTCGACCCCACGGTGATGGTGATGCGCGTCAACCAAAAGGATGGCGACGACTTGGTGCTGACCTCTGCCAGCAACTACTACGCACCCGGCATTACCCAGGCTGAGGCCGAAGAATTCTATACGCAGCGCAAACCCATGGCCGATCCGCGTCCCATCATGATGGGTATGAACAGCCAGGTAAGCCGCGACGACTACGGACAACTCACCGAACGCGTATGGCGCATTGGCGGCATGTATTCGCCCGCCCTGGAGCGCGTAGTCGAGAATCTTGAAAAGGCACGTCCGTTTGCCGACACCCCCGCCCAGCAAAAGGTCATCGACCTGCTCATCGAAGTGTACCGCACGGGCGACCTCCGTACTTTCGACGATTACGCCATTCACTGGCTCAAGGACACCGAAAGCCTTGTCGACTTTGTCTGCTATTTCACTGAAAGCTATGGCGACCCCCTGGGCATGAAAGCCTCGTGGGAATCGATAGTCAACTTCAAGGACTTGGCAGCCACCGAGCGTACCACCAAACTTTCGGAAAATGCACAGTGGTTCGAAGACCATTCGCCCGTGGCCCCCGAATTTAAGAAGGAAAAGGTAAAAGGCGTTTCGGCCAAGGTAATTACGGCA
>FR901780.1:0-6838 GCA_000437675.1 Prevotella sp. CAG:891 | reverse complement strand
TTCTTGCCGGCGACCTCTATCCCTCGACCGCCATTGGTATTAACCTGCCAAACTCCGACTGGGTTCGTCGCGAACACGGTTCGAAGAGTGTCACCATCAGCAACCTGACAGGAGCCTATAGCAAGGCAGCCCACGGCAACGGCATGGACAAGGAATTTGTGATTGACGATGCCACGCGCAAACTCATCAGCCAGTATGGCGATGTGTGCGACGACCTGCACACCGACCTTCACGAATGTCTGGGTCACGGCAGCGGCAAACTGCTTCCGGGCACCGACCCCGACACGCTCAAGGCCTATGGTTCGACCATCGAAGAAGCCCGTGCCGATTTGTTTGGCCTGTACTACGTGGCCGACCAAAAGCTCGTCGATTTAGGACTCACGCCCAACCTCGAAGCCTACAAAAGCCAGTACTACACCTACATGATGAACGGATTGCTCACGCAGCTCGTGCGCATCAAGCCGAACAACACCATTGAGGAGGCACACATGCGCAACCGCGCCCTCATTGCCCGCTGGTGCTACGAAAAGGGTCAGGAACAAAAGGTGGTGGAACTCGTGAAGAAAAAAGGAAAGACCTACGTTAAAATCAACGACTACGCCGCACTGCGCAATCTGTTTGGCAAACTCCTGGCCGAAATTCAGCGCATCAAGAGCGAGGGCGACTACGAAGCAGCCCGCCGTTTGGTCGAGGATTATGGTGTGAAAGTCGATCCCGTATTGCACAAAGAAATTCTGGCACGTTACGAAACGCTCCACCTTTCGCCCTACAAAGGATTCATCAATCCCGTTTACAAGGCAGTGCGCGATGCACAGGACAACATTACCGACGTAACCATTGACTACACCGAAGCCTACGACGCACAAATGCTTCGTTACAGCAAGGACTATTCGCACTTGCCCAATATCAACTAAGTAAACCTTCCTTTTTTCCAGAAGGACACTTAACCATTCACAGCGCGGAATGTCGGACTGAGGATATTCAGCCGAATTTCCGCGCTGTATTTTTTCAGCAACGGCGGCATATTCAGCCCACAATCCAGGTAAGGGCAAGGTTCACTGCTGAATTTCCCCTCAATCTGTATGGGTTTCAGGCAGGCCTACCTGCCTTACTTTCTGTTGTAACACCATGTCAAAGAACGCTGAATAATTAAGGAATGCTTTGTTTTTTCATCCATCAAGTAGAGCCGATATTCTAAATTCACAGCAAAGATACAACACGCGAACCCCGAACTCCAAATTTTTTTGCCGTCTGATATCGCAGCCCCCAAGTTTTTCACACCTCAAAATCTGTCCTCAACCCTTATTCACAGGGGCTTTACGCAGCATTTTCGCACCGCGCAAAAAAGTGAAATAGGGATATACGTAGAGGTTGACATTCACTCCTATTTCGTCACCACATGAAACTAAACAAAGTACATCACATCGCCATTATTTGTTCCGACTACGAACGCAGCCTGCAGTTCTACACCCAAACGCTCGGACTCCGCCTCATAGCCGAACATTACCGGGCCGAACGCCAGTCATATAAGGCCGATTTGGCTTTAGGAACCGACTACGTTGTTGAACTCTTTTCCTTTCCCAATCCGCCGGCGCGGCTCACACACCCCGAAGCAGCCGGACTGCGACATCTTGCGTTCGAAACAGACAACATCGTTCAAGCCGTAGCCGAACTCGACAGCCTACAAGTGCCACACGAACCCATACGCATCGACGAATACACCCAAAAAAAGTTCGTCTTCTTTCAGGACCCCGACGGCCTGCCCATCGAACTTTATGAAAAGTAAGGCCCAATCGTGTGCCACACATCATGTTCTATAGTTCATTTTTTTCCACTTATGAATCAAGTATGGATTAGTGCCGCAGGCTTATGCGGTTCAACGGTAATAGGCAGTTTACTCGGATATCTTATCAAGGAACTGCCCCATAAATGGAACGATACGATACTCGGCTACTGTGCCGGCATCATGTTAGCCGCCGCCACTTTAGGGTTGATAGTGCCCGCCTTTGAAATGTCTAATCAGTGGTGGCTGGTAGCAGCCGGAGTCATGGGCGGCGCCTTGTTTCTCAATGTGCTCGACCTCGTCACTCCCCATCTGCATCACATCACCGGACTCGACGAAGCCGAACATCACCACAACACTTCGCTCAACCATGTGATGCTTTTCGTCATGGCCATAGCCCTGCACAAACTGCCCGAAGGCATGGCAGTGGGGGTGAGCATGAGCGACACAATCGGGGGCGAAAACTGGACAGTGAGTCTGGGCATAGCCTTGCAAAATGTGCCCGAAGGCATGGTCATCATAGCCCCCCTGTTGTTGGCCGGAGTCAAGCCACTGCGCACCTTTGCCATATCCTTAGCCATCGGTTTGCTCGAAATCATCGGCGTATGGATTGGCTACGGCATGGGCAGTATTTCCGCCTCCCTGCTTCCCATGATGTTAGGTTTTGCCGGTGGCGCCATGCTCTATGTCACGAGCGACGAAATGATACCCGAAACGCATGCCCACGGCTATCAGAAGCAAGCCACCTACGCCCTTTTGCTGGGCTTCATGACGCTGCTGATGATTGAAAAATCATTTCTTTAGCCCACATTGGCCTAAATATCTGTCATCCACTTGTGTGCCGACAGCTGCTTTCTTGTCAGCTTTATGTAGATAAACCAACATCACCGTACAAAGGTTCAAACCCCTGTGCGGTGATGTTTTTTTTCGTTCGCTCTCATCATGAATGGAATCACGCTTACGAAAGCATAACTGTATGTAGTTTACATACCCAACGGGCGGCCGTAGGTTGAAATGCCGTTGTCCGTGCTGTTGTTATACAATCTTTCTCTGTCTTTTCTGCGTTCTCGTCCTTTCGAGAACGACCACGTGGCTGTAATGCTAAACAGATACTTGCTCTTTTTAAAATCCTTGTTTTCCTTGTAGGCAAAGTTCGGATTGTAGCCGTAGCGTGATAAATAGCTTGAATAATTCCAGCGTGCCCCCAACGACCAGTTTTTCCCTTTGTATTGGCATTCCACACAGAACTGTTCGCTGCCTTTGTCTGTCAAGTCGCCGTTGTAGGTTTTCGTAGGCGAATTGGCTGCCACCAGAAAATCCCAATGCTCGTTGTTGCAAACCACCATACCTCCATACCGCATGTAATGGTTGCGTACGCGTCTGGAGGGCGTGTCGTAACGATTGAAGTAGTATTCTAAATAATAATAAAATCGTAGCCATTTTGTGAAATTCCATGTGCCATCCAACCCAATAAATTGATGCAACTGATTTTTCAGTTGCTTGAGCTGCATGTAAGCCATGGAGCCTTCGGTAAACAGAATCGGCTTATTGGTGCGTATGCCATGCGACGTAGTGAAATGAAGTGCTATTTTATTCTGGCTTTGAGGTGGCAAATACATAAAATTCAGTTTGTAGAAACCTTTCCATTCGTTTTGAAGCATGGGATTTCCTTTATAGGCAAAATTGGGCTTCATGTAACTGATTATTTCAGTGCGGTCGGCCAATGCCGGACTTTGGGCATACACTTTTCCTACAAACTGAATGGTAAATCCTTTCAGGCGTTCCGCCCAATAGTCAGCAGAAACGTGAAAATTCGGAACGACTGTACTGTGTGTGTAAGTGGGAGATTTGAATTGCTGCAAATCAGCCGAAGCCATGACCAAAAGGGAATAATATGGTTTATTTTTTTCGTTCCAGAATTTGTTGAAACTAGCACTGATTTTTTCCTGATGCAGTTGCGAAGCGTATGCACTTTGTTGCAGAGGAACATTTTGCCTTTGGTCGGTATAACCATATTTAACGCCAAAATCTATATATGTATTATTTTTAAAAGTATAACTGACAGCACTGTTGGCGATGAGTGCATACACCTTGTTGTCCGAAAAATTGGTTAGGTAGCTGTTCCGGTCGGGAAAATCAGGATACGTCCGCCTGAACTGCTGGTTGTTGTCGTTCCAGCTATAGGTATTCACCACGTTGAATGATAATGGGATATTGCCTTTGATCAGATGGTGGTAGTACAGGTTTAAACTCACCGATTGCGCCTGTATGCTGACGCTGTCTGCACTTTCCGACCATTCGTTGCTTTCGTTGCGGGTCAGCAGTTCATGGCCCAGCGAATAGTCATGACTCGGGCTGGTGGTGTAGGCCACCTGCGCATTGAACAGATCGTTCTTGTTATAATACTGATAGCTTCCTTGAATTTGGTGCGAACCGAACATGCGTTTGGTTTCGCTGTCGTAGGCACTGTTGAAGTAAGGTTCCTTCAGCGTGTAAACCGATTGGTCGGTTATTTTATCTGTATTGAAATAACTGCCAAAGTAAGTGATGTTCACGCGGTTCAGCGAGTCGGCGTAGGTCTGGCTGATTTGATTATTACCATTGGCATGTGTCAGCGCATTCCCCGTGTTGACATAGGTCGAAAAGAGTATGTCGTGCCGCTTTTTGACAATGATATTTGCCACCGGGCCTTGAGTCATACTCATATAGCGGGCCGGTGCTATGGGGTAATACTCCACACTTTTGATATCTTTGGCCTTGTAGCTGCGCAAGTCAATGCCGGTTGAAGGCACGCCATTGATCAGGATGAACACTTCCTGGCGGTCGTACGACTCCAGTTTGGTGCCGTTCAGCGATGCTGTAAACAGGTTCAGAGTCGACACCGCATCCAGAGCATTCGTACCGAACTTACGGTTTTCGTCCGTCATATAAAGCAATATATGGTCGGCCTTTTTCTCCATCAGTTTACCTTTGATAACCACTTCGTTCAGTGCGCTATCCACCTTTTCAGTCCTCACCACACTGTCGCGCTGCACCGCAACTGCGCTGTCGGCAGCCTCAGTTTGCACCTGCTGTGCCGAAGCAGCCATGCCCCAGCAGCAACCCCACAATGTCAACCCAATCAAATATCTATTTGTATTCATGGCTCAAGAAGTTTAAGAGTGAGTATTCTAAGTTCATATCTTCTCCTTCGTACTTACAATACGTGTCTCCACGAAGGAAATTCCGAGGGCAAAGTCCCATACATAAGGGCAGAAATTTGCATTTCAAACATCGGGAATTTTCAAACGATTTGCTTTGGTATTTCAAATCAATGCCATCATTCCATTCAATTGTGCCTTGGTTTGTCAATTTTCCTAAGGCATTTTTGTTGTACAAGTCATCGCATGCTGTACATTTTACAACGTTGCCATTGAAGTTTATGGCATTATAATATTCTTTGTTGGCATAACATGGTATGAAATGAAGATTGTGGTTCAATCGTTGAACCTGATAGCCCGAATCTTCAAAAAGATCCATTATGTCGGATATAGCAGTAGCAAACGACTTGTCAACTCTTTCCTGCCATACTTTTTTTAATGCTACACCGATTTGCTTACGAACTTCCGGGTCAATCAAACCATTAACTTGCTCCACAATATTGGCAGATAGCGTTTGGTGGGTATAGTTAATACGAAGCGTTAAGCTGATGAGTGGATTTTTCTTGAGTAAATAATTTATATTTTTTAATACATGCTTAAATGCCGAATCACAACCGTTCTGAAATTTTACTTTGTCGTGTTCCTTTTGTTCTCCGTCTAAAGTTATTTGAAAATGTCTGAATTGCAAGTCTTCAAGTTGCGATGCCACACTTTCGTCTATGTAATATCCATTGGTTGTTGAAGTGTTTTGAAATGGAATATTTGCCTCCTTACATTTATTGATAGCGTACTTGCTTAAAGGCACAATGATTTCTTTAAAATACATGAAAGGTTCTCCGCCAAACCAGTCCAAATGGAGGGAGGATATTTCTTTTTCTTCAATCATATAATCAATGTGTCGTTTCAACTTTTCAAACGTTTCGGTCGACATCTTAGAGGGTATATGATTCTGTATGCAATACCAACATTTAAAGTTGCAATCAAGCGTTGGCAGTACAATCATGTAATAATCTTTACTATGAATCGAAGCATCGTTTTTTTGGCGAATAATATCAAGTTCATCAACTGAGTCATCAATGATAAATCCACCTTGTTTCAACTTCTCATAAAAATCAGGAACAGCAATAGCCAATTTATCTGTGTTGTCGAGTAACTGTTCCAACTTTTTACTCAAAGCACCACTCAATCTGAAATGTTTATGGGTAAGGCCGTTATACCAATAGGAATAATTGGCATCATATAGTATATAGTTATATTTGCTTATTTGCATAGGATACTTGTAGAAAAGAAACAATAGTGTAGAAATGGAATCTGATTATTGGATAATCGATAATCAGATTCCTACTGAAGTCCAATAACTCTATTTCAATAAGAAGCAATGCTGAAATTCAACATCTGTTTAACTCATTGAAAAAGCATTGATGTTTTTCATTGCTGGGGTTTCATAGTGATGTCGCCACCTTTATCTGGTTGCGTGGTTGCTGGTGTATAATTGCAGCCAGTAACTTTGTTGGAGCATTCATATTGATCTGCACCGTATGCACATCCAATAGCCGTGTTGGAACATCTGAATTGCGCCTGTGACAAACTTGAAGCACCGCCTCGCAATTCAATAGTTTGCATTTCTTGCAATTCCTCAAATGAAAATAAATCTTGTTTCATAGATTTTTTTTTTAATGTAAAACAATATTAGATTCGCTAAGGGTTATGTAAGGTGAACCCAAAAGTCTTGTGAATTATATGTATGCAAATGTAACGAAAAAACAAATTGATAGCAAGTTATTTTAGAAAAAAATATGGTTTTGTGTTTCTAAAACTAATAGAATGATAGATTGTATTTGATATTTGTGTGATAATGATATTAAAAAGTGATTGTTTTAAAGATGAATTTCATTAGTGTCCAATAAAAATGGAC
>FR901779.1 GCA_000437675.1 Prevotella sp. CAG:891 | reverse complement strand
ACAGTCTGCCCCATTTGGCCACTCTGGTATTTGCCCGTGTTTCTTTCACACTACCTCACTGAAAAGTGTCGTTTAGTAGATGTTTCCTTGAAACGGCTGCAAAGTTAGGCATTATTTCTTTCGCACCAAACATTTTCCCAATTTTTTTTCAAAAAAAATGCACTTTTTCTCCCTCACCCCCTAAAACACCCCTTTTTTACCCCTATTTTTGCACATATTCATCGTTTTTGTGCGTAAAAATTCAAGATTCTTTCTTCAAAGTGCAACATACTGAAAGTTCACTTTCGCACCGTCCGCTCCCCCACCCCACATCGGTTTTTCAGACTGCAACTTCTGCCCTTACTTCGTTTTTTTAAGAAAAACTTCGGAGCAATTCTTACTGCAACCTGCAAAATTTGAATGCTGGATGTGGCGCAAACAGAAAAATCAGGGCACTTTACTGAAAAGCGAGCGCACAAATTGCCATAATCACCAGATTCAAATGCGCGATTTATGACTTCACATACAAAATTCCTACATACTTTTATGGGCAAAGTGCCGAAAGCCCGCACCTTGCCCACAAAAATAAAGGTATTATGTTTGTCATTTTCTACTATTCTGCCGCCTTCAAGCGCACCAGGTAATCATAATGGGTGCCTTCCTGCACACATTCTGCCTTCAAACCGCAACGCGCCGCCACCTGACTCAAGGTATGGAAATCAACATAGAGCCAATCAAACGGCTTACCGTCGATACCGGCGTAATGCATTGTAAAGTCCACTTCACCATAATAAGAATCGGTTTCCGCATCATAATCGAAGTTGCCGTCCTCATCTTCGTACACATAGCGCAAATCGCTTGAATCAGCCAACACACAGCCTCCGGGTTCAAGTAGCGACTTGGCACGAAGCAACAAATCGGGCAAGCGTTCCAAATTCCCGGCTATACCCAAACCATTCATCAGCAACAACACCGTGTGGTACTTGCCAGACAAATCGTCTGTAAAAAAATCCGCACAACGGGCATCCGCCACACCGCGGCGTCGCATAGTTTCCACCGACAGTTCGCTTATATCCACAGCCGTCACTTCCAGTCCGCGCTGTTGCAATGCCAACGAATGGCAGCCGGCACCAGCTCCCACGTCAAGCACCCTGCCGCTACAAAGCGACAAAGCCCTACGCTCCAGTACGGGCATTTGCGATTCAGTGCGAAACAAATTAGCAACAGGCATCACGTCATCCTCAAAAAGAGAGGAACTGACCACCAACGGTGATTTTTCACACCGCTGTTCAAAATAATCAACTATGGCACGACCCATAGGATCGAATTCGGGGTTTATTTTCACAGGACAATTAGTATTAAAAAGTCGCAGAAAAAAAAGATTCAAAAAAGCCCGGCAACCAGTGCCGGGCTCGCTATTAATAGTTTGTAATCACTCAATCGCCAAACAGTGTCTACTTTCACAAGCGGGCACAGGGCGATACTTTGGGTCATTCACATCGGTCATTCCTTATCACCAAACCGTTCAAGGAATGCAACCGTTTTGGAAATACTCCCTATGCTATTATCGGCATAAGTCGGCATTACTTAGCCTGACGTTCCTTATATTTTTCAATTTGACGGAGCAGCGTATCAATGCAGAGGTCAACACCCTCTTCAAACGTGTCGCACACCTTTTCAGCATGCAAGTCATTACCGGGCAAGGTAACATTGATCGCAGTTTCTTTATTTTTGGCAGTTTCAGGTTTTACAACCTTCAATATAAATTCAACCTTAATTATGTTTTCGCAAGCTCTTTCGAGTTTTGCAGCTTTCTTTTCAATAAATGCATTCAGTTTTTCTGTGGCATCGAAGTGGATGGCTTGAATCTTGAGTTCCATAAGTACCTCCTTTTTCTTTAGGCCCTTGGGTGGGCACGTTCATATTCTTTTTTCAAGTCTGCGAATGTTGTATGCGTATAGATTTCTGTCGTGCTGATGCTTTCATGTCCGAGCAATTCCCTGATAGCCTCAAGGTCTGCCCCGTTATTAAGCATGGCAGTGGCAAAAGTATGACGCAGCACATGCGGACTTTTTTTCTTCTGAGTGGTTACGAGCGATAAATATTTCTTTACCATAACTTGCACCATGGCAACAGTCATTCGGGTAGATCGATTTGTCACGAACAAAGCCGTTTCATCATCCGGAGCAATCCGTTGCTCCATATAATGTTTCAAAGCCAGTTTCAGTTCCTCGCCAAACGGAATAATCCGTTGTTTATTTCGCTTACCCGTTACTTTCAGCTCGCCTGCCTCCAGCTGCACATCGCCAAGGTTCAACCCAACGAGTTCCGACACGCGCACCCCCGTATGATAAAAGGTTAGTAAAATCGTCCGGTCGCGCAGTCCGTCGAAAGTTTCCGGAAATACCACATCATCGAACAACCGGTCAATCTCCGACTGTTTCAGAAAGGTAGGTAAAGGCAAATGAATTTTGGGATTCTTCACCAAACGGAGCGGATCACGCTTCACACGTTCCATGCGCAATAAATACTTATAGAGCGAACGAGCCGCGCTCAAGTCCTTTTTAACCGTCCGTGGATTTTGCCCCCGGTCCATTTCCTGCATAATCCATTGCCGGAATACGTCGGCGTCCAGATTTGTCCAGGTCAACTCCGAATCAAGCGAAGTGAAGAAAGATTCCATCGAAGTCAAACTATCACGATACGTAGTTACCGTACGCTGCGAAGCACCTCGGTCAGCCACCATGTAGCTTAAAAAATCCTCTATCTCTTGCATTCTTCTGAGTCGTTAGGTTTCAAAAGCGAATATCGGAAGTTTTTCTGAATATTGCAAATATTTCGCCCAAAATCTTCAGCATATTTTCAACCGCAGGTTTTACTTGTCAAGAGTATGCCTCAAACCTCCGCGTTTCATGCCCCACAGCCTGCCCGCCGGTAACATCCGTTCCCCCACCAGAGAAACACGGAATCATCCACACAAAGTCAGGCTTCACATACAAGGTTGCGAAAAAGTCAGTTAAGTTGTCCACTGTTAGGAATACAACATATACCTAATTTTGAAAACTATTTGAATCTTGATTGGGAAGTGTTTTCAAAGAAACCACAAAAAACAAAAAAACGAAGCTGTAATAGCTTCGGTCATTGTATTGTTGGCGGTGCGTACGGGACTCGAACCCGTGACCCC
>FR901778.1:4362-7463 GCA_000437675.1 Prevotella sp. CAG:891 | reverse complement strand
CCCACCCTCTTTATTGGGGGTGGGAAACTTTAGTAACTTACTCTTATATACAATGAAAGTACTTAAATTTGGCGGAACTTCGGTGGGAACAGCCGAGAGTTTGGCACAAGTAAAAAATATTGTCGAAGCCATTGACCAACCTGCTGTGGTGGTGGTATCGGCCCTGGGCGGCGTGACCGATCGCCTGGAAGCCCTTGCCCGTACGGCAGCCGAGGGCGACAAAGCGTATGAAACCGTTTACAGCGAACTGGCCGAACGGCATCACAAACTGGTCAAGGCCGTGGTGTGCGCCGAACGCCAAACTGACACGCTGGCACAAGTGGATGCCTTGCTCGATGAACTGCGGAGCATTCTTCACGGCGTTTGCCTCATTCAGGACCTTACCCCCAAAACCGCCAATGCCATCGCGGCCTACGGCGNNNNCCGCCAATGCCATCGTGGCCTACGGCGAACGCCTGTCGTCGGTTATCGTGACCGCCATGCTGACAGAGGCGCAGCACGTCGATGCACGCAGTTTGGTGAAGACCGTGCCGCAGAATGATAAACACCTTGTGGACTTCGGCACAACGAACAGCCTGCTCACAGCTCATTTCAGTAGGCTGCAAGGTTTGGCAGTGATGGGCGGTTTCATTGCCGCCGACTTGCAAACCGGCGTGACCACCAATCTCGGACGTGGTGGCTCGGACTACACGGCTGCTATTGTGGCCGCTGCACTCGGTGCCGAATGTCTGGAAATCTGGACCGACGTCGACGGTTTCCTCACGGCCGACCCGCGCATCATTCCCACGGCCTATACCATCGACCACCTGACCTATGCCGAGGCGATGGAACTTTGCAACTTCGGAGCCAAGGTGGTATATCCTCCCACCATTTACCCCGTTTGTCAGAAGAACATACCCATTTACATTAAAAATACCTTCCACCCCGAAGCTACCGGCAGCATCATCAGCAATAAAGCGGCGCAGAGCGAACGGCCCATTCGCGGTATTTCGTCGGTCAACGAAACCAGTATGGTCACCGTGAGCGGACTTTCCATGGTGGGCGTAATCGGTGTAAACCGTCGCATCTTTACTACGCTGGCAGCCGGAGGCATCAGCGTGTTTATGGTGGCACAGAACTCGTCGGAAACCAGTACTTCTATCTGTATGACACCTGCCGATGCCCACAAAGCCTGCAAACTGCTCGACCGCGAATTTGCCCAGGAAATAGCCGATGGTGCCATGAACCGCGCTGCGCTTTCCGATGGACTGGCCAGTGTGGCTGTAGTGGGCGAACGCTTGAGCAAGCGTCCCGGTATTGCCGGCCGTCTGTTCAGCGTGCTCGGCCGCAACGGCATCAGCATCAGTGCCGTGGCCATGGGGGGCAAGGAGCTGAACCTTTCGTTTGTGGTGGAGCGTAGTCAGCTGCGCAAAACGCTGAATGTGCTGCACGACAGTTTTTTTCTGAGTGAGCACGAGGACCTCAACCTGTTCATTTGCGGCACCGGCACTGTGGGAGCAAGCCTCATGCAGCAAATTGCCGCCCAACGCGAACAGCTGCTGCGCGAAAAAGGACTGAAGCTCAACATCGTGGGCATCAGCGGACGCAGCCGCGCTGCTTACAACCGCGAAGGCATTGACCCGGCACACTATACCGAGGCTATGCAGCAAGGGGGCGAAGGCGGTGTGGAACGCATGATGCGCGAAATTGCCGAAATGAACATTTTCAACTCTGTGTTCGTGGATTGCACCGCCAGCCAGGAAGTGGCCGACCATTACGAAGATTTGCTCCGCCGCAATGTCAACATCGTAGCGGCCAATAAAATCGGAGCCTCATCGGCTTACGAACATTACGCACTGCTGAAGCGAACGGCGCGCGAACGCGGTGTGAAGTATCTGTTTGAAACGAACGTCGGCGCGGGGCTTCCCATCATCAGCACCATCAGCGACCTCTTGGCCTCGGGCGACCGCGTACTGGGCTTCGAAGCCGTATTGAGCGGCACGCTGAACTATGTGTTCAACACTCTTAGTGCCGACATTACCTTTAGCCAAGCCGTACGCATGGCACAGGAAAACGGTTACAGCGAACCCGATCCGCGCATCGACCTTTCGGGCAAGGACGTGATTCGCAAACTCCTGATTTTGGCGCGCGAAAGCGGCTATCGCGTAGAGTTTGCCGACATTGCCTCGCAACCCATCATCCCTGCCTCGCTCTTCGAAGGCAGCGAAGCCGACTTTTGGCAGCAGCTTCCCGACCTTGATGCGCATTTCGAAGCCGAACGTCAACGCTTACAGCGCGAGCATAAACGCTGGCGCTTTGTGGCTCGTTGGGCCGAAGGAAAGGGTTCTGTTGGTTTGCAGGAAATTCCGCAGGGACATCCGTTCTACAATCTGGAAGGTTCGAACAACATTCTCACCCTCACCACCGAACGCTACCGCGAATACCCCATGCTCATTCAGGGCTACGGTGCCGGGGCGGCCGTTACGGCAGCCGGTGTGTTTGCCGACATTATGCGCGTAGCCAACGTGTAACGGAAGCTTTTCATAGCCCCTCATTTGGTAAATCTTGATATTTAAAATGCAAAAAAGCGATGAAAGTGCAGAGTATTCTCTGGCGTTCATCGCTTTTTTTTGCATCATAAAAGGAATACGTAGTTCCATCTTTCGCTCAGGCTCCTTGGGCTCAGCGCGTTTCAACGCAGCAACTGCAATGCGGTGGCACTGATGCGAATGCAGCCGTAGTCAACGATAAGGTCTAACACCTCATCCTGTAAAGTTTGCTTCATTTCCGCAGGGAAAAGGGCATCCACGTCATGCGGTTTGCCGTCAGCAAGTATTTCACGAATAAGGTTAAACACCTCCTGAGCCTTAGGCTTTTGGCGCAACAGCGCAAGGATGCGCGCAGTTTCAGTAGCCACAGCCGTTTCCGTTGATGCTGGCGTTGCAGTCGTTTCCGCCGATGCTGGCGTTTCTGTCGTTTCCGTTGTCACCGTCGGGGTATTTGTCGCTACAGCCATCGCAACTGTTTTAGGTTGAGCAGCATGCCTTTGCGCCAAACACACATCGCAGTGTCCGCAGTCAGTGCCTTCATCGTCGAAATAGCGCAGCAGGTAGCGGCTCTCG
>FR901778.1:0-4335 GCA_000437675.1 Prevotella sp. CAG:891 | reverse complement strand
CGGCATTCCGACTGTTCAGTGATGTAGCCCACCATTGCCTGAATGCGGCGCACATAGTTCTGCTTGCGCACCTCGTAAATGTCGCGACTGATTTCAATGTATTGCGTGTCGATGCGTCGCGTGGTGTAAGTAATTTGTGCCACATCCTTGTGCGGCACATAATTCACAATGCGTTTGCGCGTCAAAGCACAGAGCGTGTCGTACACCTTGGCAGGCGTGGTGTTGCAAGTATCAGCCAGGCGGTCTTCCTCGATGGCCACATAGTCCACAAAGAAGCCCCCGTTTTGGCGCATCAAAGCGTTGAGCAGTTCCTCCTCGTCGGGGCTGAGGTAGTCGATGTCGTAAAGTTCATCGCGACGCACCAAAAACATCACGCGCGAGGAGTTTTCGTCCTCCAGGCTGAAATGAATGTAGCCGGCGCGGGTGAGCAGCTGCAAGGCCGAAACGGCCACCGTAGGGTAATGATGGAAGGTGCGACAAAAACGGTCGATATTGAAATCGAAAGTGCGCCCTTCAGCCTCGCCCTCGGCAATTTGATAGAACGAGGCAAGGTCGGCATACACCTTGCGAATGTAGTCGCGGTCGGGAAAAGTTTGCGGCACTCGCGCCTGCAGCCGTTGTGCATCGCCGCGGTCGGTCAGCAGCACGGCATAGGCCGTTTGTCCGTCGCGTCCGCCGCGTCCGGCTTCTTGAAAATACGCTTCGATAGAATCGGGCACGTCCATGTGAATAACCAATCGCACGTCGGGTTTGTCAATGCCCATACCAAAGGCGTTGGTAGCCACCATCACGCGCACCTCGTCGGTTTGCCAGGCGCGCTGTCGCACATCCTTATCGAGCGAGGTTAGTCCGGCGTGAAAATACAGGGCTTCGATGCCCGAAGCCTTGAGAAACTGGGCTATTTCGCGGGTTTTGCGTCGGTTGCGCGTGTAAACGATGGCCGAACCCTTCACCGATTTCAAAATGTGCAGCATTTCCTCTTCCTTGTTTCCCGTAGGGCGCACAAAGTAGTGCAGGTTATCGCGCGCAAAACTCATTTTAAACACGTTAGGCTGCGCAAAACCCAGTTTTTCCTGAATGTCGTTGACCACTTCGGTCGTGGCAGTGGCAGTGAGCGCCAGCACCGGAACATCGGGCAGGAATTGGCGAATTTCGGCAATGCGCAGGTAGTGCGGCCGAAAGTCGTAGCCCCATTGCGAAATGCAGTGCGCCTCGTCGACGGTGATGAGGCACACCTTCATGCGCTGCACCTTGTTCATAAACAGCTGCGTGGCCAGACGTTCAGGCGAGATATAGAGAAACTTGTAAGCACCGAACACCGCATTGTCGAGTGTATTGAGAATTTCCGTTTTCGTTTGTCCCGAATACACCGCTGCTGCCCGAATGTCGCGTCGGCGCAAGTTTTCCACCTGGTCTTTCATCAGAGCAATGAGCGGCGTAACCACCAGACACATTCCATCTGTCGCCAGTGTAGGCACTTGAAAGGTAATGCTTTTTCCGCCTCCCGTAGGCATGAGTCCCAGTGTGTCGCGGCCGGCCGCAATGCTTTCAATGATGTCGCGCTGAATGCCCCTGAAATCAGGGTATCCCCAATACGAACGCAGAATTTCACGAAAATCGGTCATGTAGGTTGATATTTAATTGCTGCAGTTGGTGTGCTGTGCAGTGTGAGGTAAAAAGCAAGCAGGTGTTCAGTTGTTCGATTTCATGGGATGATTCCAACAGCTAAGCACCTGCTTACAGTTCCTATATTCATCAGCTACTTACGAGGCATTTACTTATTAGCCTCAGCAGTAGCTTCCGACGGACGAATATCGTCGATTTGCAGCTGCACCTCGCCGCGTTTATGCGTGTTTTCCTCGATGGTGTAGCAAATGTCGAAAGCCCGTTTGGTTTTGATGTATCGCGCTTGCGAACTCTGTCCGAAGGCAATGCCGTTCATCACATTGTTGCTTTTATTGTCCACCAGTTCCAGTTTGATGTGTTCCTGTCCGCGTCCCACCACCTTGCTTGTGCCGTAGTCGTAGACTTTTTTCGTACAGAACACCGGCTTCGGGTTCGATGGGCCGAATGGTGCAAACCGGCGCAACTGCTGGTAGTAGCGGAAGGTCACGTCCTTAAAGTCGATGAGCGCATCAATGTCGAGTGTAGCCTCGGTTTGTTCGTCCAGAATATGTTCCGTGACGTAAGCCTCGAAGCGTCGGCTGAACTCTTCGACGTTTTCCACCGGCAAGGTCAGTCCGGCAGCGTAAGTATGTCCGCCAAAGTTTTCGAGCAAGTCGGCACAGCTTTGCACCGCCTTATACACATCGAAGCCCGACACCGAACGCGCCGACCCTGTGGCCATGCCTTCGGAACGTGTCAGCACCACCGCCGGACGATAGTATTGTTCGGTCAAGCGCGAAGCCACGATGCCGATAACGCCCTTGTGCCAGTCCTCGTTGTAAATCACGATGCTTCGGCGTTCATCAAGTCCGGGCAAATCCTTTACGCGGTCAATAGCCTCTTCGGTCATTTGCTTGTCGAGGTCCTTTCGCGCCTCATTGTAAAGGTTGATGCGTCCTGCCTTTTCGAGTGCCACCGAAAAATCCTTTTCCACCAGCAAGTCCACAGCTTCCTTACCGTTCTGCATACGTCCCGACGCATTGATGCGCGGTCCGATTTTAAAGATGATGTTGTTCATCGTCAGTTCGCGGTCAGAAAGTCCGCACACTTCGACGATAGCCTGCAGTCCGATACTCGGATTCGTGTTCAGGCAGCGCAGTCCGTGGTAAGCCAGGATGCGGTTTTCGCCCATGATAGGCACAATGTCCGAAGCAATGCTCACGGCACAGAGGTCGAGCAGCGAAGTCAGTTTGTTAAACTCAATGCCATTGCTCTGCGCAAAAGCCTGCATAAACTTAAATCCGACGCCACAGCCCGAAAGGTCGGTGTAAGGGTAATGATTGTCGCGTCGTTTCGGGTTCAGAATTGCCACGGCGCAGGGCAGCGTTTCGTCGGGCACATGGTGGTCGCAGATGATGAAGTCGATGCCCAATGATTTGGCATAGGCAATTTCGTCAATAGCCTTGATGCCACAGTCGAGCACAATAATCAGGCTCACCCCCGTTTCGGCTGCATAGTTCACGCCCTTGCGCGAAACGCCATAGCCTTCCTCGTAGCGGTCGGGGATGTAGTAATCGACGTTCGAATAGTATTGCTGCAAGAATTTATACACCAAAGCCACCGCCGTACAGCCATCGACATCGTAGTCGCCATACACCATGATGCGTTCCTTGCGCCCCATGGCTTTGTTCAGGCGGTCGACAGCCGTCTGCATATCGTCCATCAGGAATGGATCATGCAGTTCCGAGAGCTGCGGACGGAAGAAGTGCCGCGCCTGCTGCACAGTGGTGATGCCTCGGTCGAAGAGGAGTTTTCCAAGCGTGGCATGGATGCCCAGCGCGTTGGCCAACTCCGCTTCCGCTTCTGCCGTGGCAGCATCGGGAGCTTCGTAGTTCCATTTGTAATTCATGTCTGTATGTCATTTTTTTATTTTTCGAAGTGAATGAAAAGGTTACCGTAAACCTAAATGGGGCCATCCGGCCTACGAGGCCATCGAAGCTGCAGCGCAAGGCAATGCACCGCAGGGCCCTTTCGTTTAACTGCTATGGCTTACACCGGAGCCTCGTTTCTCGAGGTATGTACTAAGCCAAATTAGTTGGCTAAGATATTAAAAAAAAATGAGATAGCCGATATATTTTGGCAAAACCTTTGGCGCAAAAAAAATACGGAAGAGCTTTTTGAAAACTCTTCCGTAATTTCCGATAAATTGTTTTGTTCCATGCCACACGCGCCAGGCAGCCCGGTTCAGCGCAGCAGTTTCAAGTAGCGCGTATAGCCCACCACGAACTGATTACGCCACGCATGGCGTTTGAGTCCGCCCAATTTGCTTTGCCGCACGTCGGCCTCGTAGCCCAAGGTTAGGCGTGCGCCCGCAAGCGGCAGGTTCACCGTGGTGCGCAGTCGGTAAGTGGGACAGTTGCCGGGGTGCGTAAAGTGGATGATGCCGTCGGTATGTCCCAGCGAAAATATTTCGTAGTACGACTGTCCGTACTCCGGCGAAAACTGTGCTCCCGTCAGCTGCATATCGGCCGATAGGCGCACCGAAGCCATTTGCCGAAACAGCGGAAAGCGGTATTCAGCCAATCCCGAGGCATTGAGCGAAATGCCCATACGCCCTTGTGCCGGATTATTCGAGCCCCGGGTATTGTAAGTAAATCCGCCCGACAGTTCAAACACCCCTCCGGCTGCCAGCCGCAGATTTGGCACGGGAAACCAGTTGTAAAGCCAACC
>FR901777.1:54963-71491 GCA_000437675.1 Prevotella sp. CAG:891 | reverse complement strand
GCTCATGCCTTTAGGCGTGAGTAGCTCACATCAGTAATCTTCAATTTATTGTTACAACAGAAAGTAAGGCAAGTAGGTCAGCAGGCATCAACATGATGCAGGCAAATGCAACAAAATGATATATGTTCCTGTTGTTGTGCCCATTTTTCGCCACCTTTTTTTATCCAGAATATGAAGAGTATATGAAAAATTTTTACGATATTTGCGTCAAAGACCGGATACCCAAGAGTTTTGAGGAAATAATTTTGTGTTATTTTTTGGTTTTGCCTTTTGTTTGCATTAAATTTGCATAAATCAATAGGAGCCACTGCACAGAGATTATAAGCATACGGCTTATACGCACCTCTTTACGACAAGCTCTATTGGGTATTAAATAATGAATACATCAATATGGAATTTTCAGCAAAGCAAATAGCGGAATTTTTAGGCGGCGTTGTCGAAGGAGACGAACAGGTAACTGTGAAGACGTTTGCCAAAATTGAAGAGGGCGTGAATGGAGCTATCTCTTTTCTTGCCAATATGCAGTATGCCCATTATATTTATGATACGGCATCGAGCATCGTACTTGTCAACAAGGACTTTGTTCCTGAAAGAGAAGTAAAGGCAACGCTTATCCGTGTGGACAATGCTTATGAAAGTATTGCCCGTTTGCTTACGCTCTACCAATCAATGGTGCAGAAGCGTACGGGCATTCATCCTTTGGCTTGCATTGCGCCTACGGCTAAGGTCGGTGAAGATACTTATGTCGGACCGTTTGCTTATATTGGCGAAAACGTGACGGTAGGCAAGGGTTGTCAGATTTACTCGGGCGTGGTCATCGAGGAAGGTGCTACGGTTGGTGACAACTGTCTTTTTTATCCGAACGTCAGCGTGTACAAGGCTTGTAAAATCGGTAACAACGTGATTCTTCATTCCGGTTGTTCAATCGGAGCTGATGGTTTCGGTTTTGCACCTGCTGCTAATGGCTACGAAAAAATTCCTCAAATCGGTATTGTTACCATCGAAGATGATGTTGAAATCGGTGCAAACACTTGTGTAGACCGTTCAACCATGGGTACGACGGTTATCCGAAAGGGTGTGAAACTCGATAACTTGGTTCAGGTGGCTCACAACTGTGAAGTAGGCGAGCATACGGTTATGTCTGCGCAAGTAGGTGTGGCAGGTTCAACAAAAATCGGACAGTGGTGTATGTTTGGCGGTCAGGTAGGCATTGCAGGTCATGCTGTGATTGGCGACCGTGTGCTTTCGGGTGCTCAGGCAGGTATTGCCGGCAGTATCCGTAAAGGTCATGTCACTGTGCAAGGTTCGCCTGCTATCGATGCTAAAAATTTCATGCGTTCGAGCGTGGTGTTCAAATATTTGCCCGAAATGCAGCAGGAACTTCACCGCTTGCGTAAAGAAATTGAAGAACTTAAGAAGAATAAGTAATCAAAAAGTTGGTGCAGGGCTATATCGTAACGGAGATTGTGTATGAAACACGAGGAGAGAGAGTCGCAAAGTCATTGTGGGGCTGATTGAGTAGGCCTTGTCTAACTGCAGTGTGCGGCTTGCAACTTCCCTCCGTTGCTTACATCGCTCTGCAGCATTCTCAATATCATACTATGTCTAAGCAAAAAACATTGGGAGGCAGTTTCTCGCTGTTTGGCAAAGGCTTGCACACGGGACTCAGCTTGACCATTACTTTTAATCCGGCTCCTGAAAATCACGGATATAAAATTCAACGTATCGACCTTGAAGGTGAACCAGTTATCGACGCTATTGCCGAAAATGTGGTGGATACTTCGCGCGGTACGGTTGTAGCGAAAGGCGAGGCACGCTGCAGTACTATCGAACATGCCATGGCTGCGCTTTATGCCATGGGTATCGATAACTGCTTGATTCTGGTGAATGGTCCGGAATTTCCTATTTTGGATGGTAGCTCTATTCTTTATGTAGAAAATATCCGTAGGGTAGGAGTGGTTGAACAAAATGCTCCGAAGGATTTCTATGTGATTAAAAAGAAAATTGAGTTCCGCGATGAGGAGTCGGGTTCATCTATCATTATTTTGCCCGATGAGCAGTTCTCTATTACAGCGATGATTTCTTTCGAGTCGCAGTTTATCAACAGCCAGTTTGCTACGCTCGATAGCATGGAGGACTTTAGCACTGAAATTGCTTCGGCTCGTACCTTTGTGTTTGTTCGTGAAATTGAGCCTTTGCTTAAGGCCGGCCTGATTAAGGGTGGCGACTTGGACAATGCTATCGTGATTTACGAAAAGCAGATTTCGCAAGATGCTTTGGACCGTTTGGCTGATAACCTGAAGGTGGAGCATCGCGATGCAACGAAGTTGGGCTACCTGAATTCGCGCCCGTTGGTTTGGCGTAACGAACCGGCTCGTCATAAGTTGCTGGATATTATCGGCGATATGGCTTTGATTGGCCGTCCTATCAAGGGTAGAATCATTGCTACGCGTCCGGGACATACCATCAATAACAAGTTCGCTCGCCAAATGCGCCGCGAAATTCGTCAGCACGAAATTCAGGCTCCGAACTATGACCCGAATGATGAACCGATGATGGATGTGAACCGCATCCGTGAGTTGCTTCCCCACCGTTATCCCATGCAGTTGGTTGACAAAGTGGTTGAAACGGGCTCGAACTATATCGTTGCAGTAAAGAATGTAACGGCTAACGAGGCTTTTTTCCAGGGCCATTTCCCGCAGGAACCGGTGATGCCGGGTGTGCTGCAGATTGAGGCTATGGCTCAGGCCGGCGGCTTGTTGGTACTTAATTCTATCGAGGAACCAGAACGCTGGAGTACGTATTTCCTTCGTATCAATGATGTGAAGTTCCGCAAGAAGGTAGTTCCGGGCGATACGCTCATCTTCCGCGTAGAACTGATGTCGCCTATCCGTCATGGCATTTCGTCGATGCATGGTTTTGCCTTTGTGGGCGAGAGCATCGTGATGGAAGCAACTTTTACTGCTCAAATCGTAAAGAATAAGTAAAATGCTCCGTACGAAGATGGCAGAATGCTTGTTCTGTGTTTGTCTTCGAACACTAATTATATGAGATTAAAATGATAAGTCCTTTAGCATACGTGCATCCCGAAGCTGTGATTGGCGAGGGCTGCGAAATCGGTCCTTTTTGCTACATCGATAAAAATGTGATGATTGGAAAAAATAACCGCTTGATGAACAGCGTCACCGTGCTTTACGGATCGCGCATCGGCGAGGGCAATACGTTCTTCCCGGGTGCTGTGATTGGTGCCATCCCTCAAGACTTGAAGTTCAAGGGAGAAGAAACTACTGCTGAGGTGGGCAATAACAACATCATCCGCGAAAACGTGACCATTAACCGTGGCACGGCAGCCAAAGGTAAAACTGTTGTTGGCTCGAATAACCTGCTGATGGAGGGTATGCACGTTGCACACGATGTGTTGGTGGGCAATGGCTGTATCATCGGTAATTCAACGAAGTTGGCAGGCGAAGTGGTGGTGGATGATTTTGCAATCATCTCGGCCTCGGTGTTGGTGCATCAGTTCTGCCACATCGGTAGTTATGTGATGGTTGGCGGTGGTACGCGCACCGGTCAGGACGTTCCTCCTTACACAATGGCTGCCCGCGAACCGGTGAGTTATTGCGGCTTGAACCTCGTGGGATTGCGTCGTCGTGGTTTCTCAGCTGAACTCATTGACCGCATTCACAATACTTACCGCTTGCTTTATCAGCGTGGTAAACTGCGCGAGGAATGTATTAACGAAATTCGTGAAACCGTGGAGATGTCGCCCGAAATTCAGTATATCATTGATTTCGTGACTGCTTCAAAGCGAGGCATTATAAAATAACCAGTACTGTAGAACCCCTAAAAGTTAGTTCCCAAGGTGATTCCGGGAGCTTGCTTACCTTCAAATTATTGATATGCTTTTCCGTATTAAATTCATTAGCGACGAGGTTGATGGTTTCCTGCGTGAAATCAAAATAGACAGTGACGCTACGTTCCTCGATTTGAATAAAGCCATCCTGGAGTCGTGTGGTTATCCCGACGATCAAATGACTTCGTTTTACATCTGCGACGAAGAGTGGGAACGTGGTCAGCAGATTACGCGCGAAGATATGGGTGTTGGTGATGCCGACGAGGATATTTACGTGATGGATGAAACCCGTCTGTCGGAGTTTATTGAGGACGAGGAACAACATCTTGAATTTGTGTTTGACCCCTTTGCCGACCGCTGCTTCTTCCTTGATGTAAAGGAGGTGATTCCCGGTGAAAACCTGAAGAATTACGAAATTACGCGTGTGAAAGGCCATGCTCCTCGTCAAATTGAGGATATGGATTTGGACTTAGCACCCGCTAAAGGTAAAAAAGGAGCTGCTGTGGCTGCTACGGACGATTTCGATGAAGATGCACTCTTTGGTGCGGCTTCGTTCAACGACGATGACATCGACCTTGAAGGTTTCGAAATAAGCGACGGACAGCCCTATTAAAAAAATAAGGATAGGCCGGGATACATTTGCAGAAATGCAAGGCGTGTCTGGCTTATCCTTTTTTCTTTTTGACGATTCTTACGCTGAACTCTTTTATGTCTAAAATCTTAAAAGTGATTGTTGGCCCGACGGGTGTGGGCAAGACTGACTATGCGCTCCGAATGGCCGAAAAATATGCCTGTCCGATATTGAACGCTGATTCGCGTCAGCTTTATCGAGATATTCCCATCGGTACAGCAGCACCTACAGCAGCCGAACAGGCTCGCGCAAAGCATTATTTTGTGGGCACATTGGGACTCGATGAGTACTATAGTGCTGCGCAGTACGAGCAGGAAGCTTTGGCTTTGCTCGATGATTTGTTTAAGCAACACGATGTTTGTGTGCTTTCTGGTGGTTCCATGATGTATGTTGATGCTGTTTGCAAAGGCATTGACGACATTCCAACGGTAGATGCTGACACGCGAGCCTTGCTGAAAGCCCGTTACGAGAAAGAGGGATTAGAACCTTTGGCGCGCGAATTGAGTTTGCTGGATCCGGTGTACTATGCGCAATGCGATACCAAAAATCCCAAACGCGTGGTTCATGCACTCGAAATTTGCTACATGACGGGGCGTACCTTTACTTCCTACCGTGTGGGTAAACGCGTGGAACGCCCTTTTCAAATTGAAAAAATAGGCATTTGGCGCGAACGCGCCGAACTATTCGATCGTATTAACCGTCGTGTCGATGTGATGATGGAAGAGGGGTTGCTTGAGGAAGCCCGCCGGGTATATCCTTATCGCGCGTATAATTCGCTCAATACCGTAGGCTATAAAGAACTCTTTAATTATTTCGACGGAACATGGACGCTGGATTTTGCGCTTGAAAAAATCAAACGCAATTCGCGTGTGTATGCCAAGAAACAACTTACTTGGTTCAAAAAAGATCCGGAAATGAAGTGGGTGAATTTGTCGACAGACCCCGAATCGCCTATTGATTTGTTGCAGCTGTAAGTGCACCGTTGTTTGTCAGCAATTTAGCGACATTGATGTGAGCGCACTTCAAATCTTTGTTAAAGAAATTCTTTCAAACCCGATACTGTGTTCTCAGTTAGCTTTTCACTCAGATATGGTATGAACCTTCCCTTGCAATTAACCTGACTCTAATTATGCCGTTCAAATACCTGCCTTCAAAACCTTTGCCACAGCTACCCTGGCTGCAAGCCCCCTTGTTGCGCTATGTGCTGTTTGTAGCAGCAGGCATCGTGCTGAGTTGGAGTTTGCGTTTTAGTGTTGGCAGTGAATGCTGGTTAGGCATATTGGGCATAGTCGGGCTTTTGTGCTTGTTAGGCAGTTTGCGTCTGAAAGGCATAAGTTATCAGCGTATGGCTTTGTGGGTTGCACCCACAGTCATGCTGCTGAGCGGTGCTACACTAACCCAATTACGTTTTGAGCAGGTTAGGGTGGTGTGGCCTGAAAACACGCAAATGTGGCAAGCACAGGTAAAGGGAATTTACCGTCAGCACTCCCAGCATGCCCAACCAAACGCACAAGGAGGAAAGCAGTCGGTTCAAGTTCAAGGAGCGGCACAGACCGATGTGGTGCGAGCAGATGTGAAACTGATACACAACGATGCTCGTTTTAATCTTAAAACCATTCGGTTAAGGTTAACCGGACGCGAAGCATCAACCCTCGAAGTTGGTACTCCATTATTGTTTTATGCACGCATTACCGAAGGATACCATGCCGGTAATCCCGGTGATTTTGATTATACCTCCTACCTTTACATACATGGCATAAGCGGCACAGCTTCTGCTCATACCCATTGGCAAAAACTCGGTCAACAGGCAACCGCTTTAAGCTTTGTAGAGCGTTTACAGCGCTTCCGTCAGTATTTAGTTGATTATTACGCCACCTATTTTCAGGGCGATGAACTGTCCATACTCTCCGCTCTGACTTTAGGCGATAAAAGCCGACTGACAGCTGAAACCCGCCAATTATTTTCAGAAACCGGCGTGAGCCATGTGCTTGCCCTTTCCGGTTTGCATTTAGGCATTCTTTTCAGTTTGCTCAATTTGTTCGTACTGCGTTGGATACGTTACCGCGCGGTTTTTCTGATTGCCAACACCCTTTGCATAGCCCTTTTGTGGCTGTTTGTATGGATGGTTGGTATGCCCCTGTCGCTGCTTCGCGCAGCCTGGATGTTCACCCTGTTGCAAGTAGGCCATAGTTTCCAACGCGGTAGCGGATCTACGTTAAGCAATTTAGCCTTTGCCGCACTGGTTTTGTTGATAGCCTCGCCCCTTTCGCTTTTCGATGTAGGATTTCAATTATCCTTTTCAGCTGTATTAGGCATTGTGCTGTTCAATACGTATGTATGGCAACGCTATCCCTTGCCCGTATGGAGCGACTTCGACCCCGTTTATGGAAACATACGGCATGCCCGTCGTCACGGACTTTCGCCCCATCGCGTATGGCGGTTTTATCTGATACAACACAGTTACGGATTTTTCCGTCAGGTAGTGTATCCCTTTTTTACCGTATCGTTCAGTGCTCAGTTAGGCACCCTTCCCTTCATACTCTACTATTTTCACCAGTTTTCGCCATACGCATTGTTGGCCAATGTCATCGTCATTCCCTCAGCCTATTTGCTGTTAGGCGGTTCACTGCTATTCTTCCTGTTGCCCTTCGACATTTTACGCCAAGGCCTTTCAGTGCTGCTCCATGGCGTATTGCAAGGCATGACTGCGGTGTTAGACAGCATCAGCCACTGGCCCGGTGCCACGCTGACGCTCTATCCCCATCCACTCAGTTTATTAGCATTAGTTGCCATACCCTGCGTGCTTTATGCCATTTTTCAAGTGCGCCAGCGCCGTCGCCGTAAGCAGTGCATATACGCCCTGACAGCCCTATGCTGCGTAATCATAGTCAGCGAAGCATATCGGCTGCGCCCCGGCCGCATCAATCCCCAGATAATCGTTTATAACGTGCCACGCACCACGGTTATTCATTTCATCAGTTGTGCCGACAAGTCCTATCTGTATGCCTCCACCTCTCCCGACACCCTTGCCCAACGCCTTGCCTATATACAACGCAATTTTTTGGCCCCCAACCATATTGCTCGCCCAAGGGTCATTCGTCATGCTCCGTTTCGCGACGCCTTAATATGGGCCGAACAGTCGCATTTCGTCTTCGGTTCCCACCGGCTCTACGTACTTCGCGGTTCTGTACCCCGTTCTTCATCCGACACGCGGTATGCACTTCATACTCTCGTTGTAGGTTATGGTAGTTTCGAGAGTCCTGCCACCGCATTTCGCGTGTTCAGTCCTCGCCATGTGGTTCTTGATGCCAGTTTACCGCAACGATATCGTGAGCAGTGGCAAACAAGTTGTCAGCGCTTCGGCATTCCTTGCCATGATGTACGCACCCAAGGAGCCTTTGTATATCCCATTCATGAATAAACCTACCTTATGTATTGAATAAACCTCATACCATCTATGAAAAACCTCTACGTCCTGTTATTTTGTTTCATGCTTTTTCAGCCCCTCTGCGCCCAATGGCAAAGTGGTGCTTACATGTCGTGGGAAGAGTTTTTGCAAGAATACGTACAAAGCGAAGAGAATGAAACAGATGAAGCTATTTCGGCCGACGACTTGTTGTGGCTTGAAAACCTTGCCAATCACCCCATGCAAATCAACCGCGTTGACCGCAGCGATTTGCAGCAGCTTCCCTTTCTGTCCGAGCAGCAAATTGATTCGCTATTGGTCTATCGTCAGCAGCGCAAAGGTTTGTTATCCTTAGGTGAACTTCAGTTTATTACCGGTTTTGATTATTTCACCCGTCGCTATCTGTCGCTATTCGTGCGTTGCGATTCGCTCATGCTCTCCACCGCTATCCGGCGGCCAACCCCAAAGCCCCATACGCTCAAACAACTGCTCACACTTGGCAAACACGAAATAGAGAGTAGGGTAGACCTTCCGCTGTATCGTCGGAAAGGCTATCGCACCCCCGACAAACCCACCCCCACCAATTATTATGTGGGCAATCCCTTGCACCATGTAGTGCGCTATCGTTATCAGTATAAGCGCGAAATAGCTTATGGGCTAACGACAGACAAAGATGCCGGAGAACCCGTGGCCAAACAAGGTTTTTATCCTTATGATTATTGGTCAGCCTATTTTATGCTCCGGCCAAAGCACCGTCCTTGGAGTTTTGTGTTGGGCGATTACGAAGTACGCGGCAATCGCGGTCTACTTTTTGGCCGTATGTTTTATGGCGGTCGCGAACAGATTCTCAACGAAGGACGTCGCAACACCCTTAGTTTCCGTCCCCACACCTCAACCGACGAAAGTCGCTTCTTTCGGGGTGCAGCCGCAGCCTGTCAGTTCTCGGCATTCGATTTCATGGCCTTTGCCTCCTACCGCAAACTCGATGCCCGCTATAATGATACAGGCGACACCGTGCGCAGCATTCTGCAAACCGGTTCCCATCGCACACTTTCCGAAATAACGCGCCGTCGCAATCTGGGCAGTTTCACATTTGGCGGACACATTGGCTACAATCGGTCCGCCTGGGGCCTCTCTGCCGATGGTTACCTGGTACGTTATGACCATCCCGTGTGGCCCGAAGCCCGTTTTTACAATGCCGGATATTTTCGCGGCCAAACAGCCGGCGGTGCATCCCTGTCGTATTATTGTAACCTTCCCCACTTCACAGTGCAAGGCGAGGCCGCCCTCGACCACCGCGCGCACTTTGCCACTGAACATACCTTGTTGTACCGTTTAACGCGCAAAGCCTCGCTCAATGCCCAGTTGCGTTATTTTGCCCCCGATTTCGTCAGTATCTATGGCGATGCCCTGCAGCAATCCAGTCGCGTTGCCAATGAGCAAGGCCTGTTGTTCGGCTTCACCTGCCGTCCCTCCTCCCGTTGGCAACTCAAAGGCTATGCCGACTTGTTCCGCTATCCCTCGCCCACCTATACCACGGTACAAGGTGGTGCCAAAGGCATAGAATTATCGTTGCAGTCACAATGGAAAACGCAAGGCCCGTGGTACCTCACGGCACGTTACCGTTTTAAGTCGCGACAGCGCACCATTACCGGCTACAAGCAGTTGGAGTATCGTACCACGCATCGTGCCCGTATTGCCGCCCTGATGCAGAAACGCAAATTTGAACTTAACACCCAAGCCGACTTCACCTATGCCACGCGCCAAACCGGCAAGCAGTCAGTAGGTTGGATGCTGTCGGCCCGTACTGCCTGGAAGCCCAAGTCCGTTTATCAGTTGAAAGCCTTTGCTTCGCTCTTTTTTACCGACGACTACGAGTCCGCCGTTTACGCCTACGAACCCCAACTGTATCGCGCCGGAGCCTTCCCCTCGTTTGCCCATCATGGTCTGCGCGGGGTGTTAGTCAATAATTGGAAAATGTTTCCATCTCTCACCTTAGGCGTGCGTGCATCCCTTACTTATTATTTTAATCGCACCAGCATTTCATCAGGCATAGCTGAAATCAACAGTCCTTGTCAGTCCGACATATCCCTGCAGTTGCGCTGGCAGTTGTAACAGTCGGTTGCTTAGTGGTGGGTGCCATCATGATATGGTCAAAGTTCACTGAAAAAATAGAACGGTTTGCGCCCAAGCATTAAGGGGCTCAGTAGCAAAAAAGGTGTGGCGTCTGTAGTATTTGGAAGAGGCAAAACATTGCAGCTTCGTACGTTTTGATAATCAGCAGGAGATAAAATGTTATATCCCGATTTCATTTTTTTTCGCGATCGGAAAATGCGTCGGAAAGCCCATAAATAAAGGGCTTAATGCCCATTTTAGAGCGTGTAAAATTTTCGAGGTGCGATATCAAGTGCCTAAAATATTTGGAATTCGGTAGGTTTATGTTGTATCTTTGCAGTCGAAGGGGGGCTGAATATCGGCCACCTTGATGAAAAAACAGTATTCCTTATTTATTCATTCAGCGTTCTTTGACATAATGTTACCACAGAAAGTAAGGTAGGTAGGCCTGTCTGAAACCCTGAATGCGTGTCGTTGAGTTTTATGACGCACTTTTGCGACTGAACCGCATTTTGGAGGCATCAAACCCAAAAAGAAAGTCCGAAACGCAAAGCAATAAACTTGCGTTTCGGACTTACAGTGTATCATGTGCAGGCAATGAATCAGTCGTGCGCGTGCGTCGCAACAGCTGCGTTCACGCAGCCTTAGTTGAATAAGTTATCCACGTTTTCCTGTTTTGGAGCAGTGCCTTCCGGGGTATGTCCGTTTTCCTTCTGCCTAGGCTGCTCCTGCGAGTGCGTTTGTTGCGCCTCACCATTCGTTTCGCCTTCACTGTCCATCAAGTCAGAGTGGTCAGCGCCGATTCCCATCAAATCCTCGTCAGAAGGCGCGAAGAATGTTGAATCTGTAGCCGTCGAATCCGGTTCAGCCTTTTGGTAGTAAGTAGCCGCATAAGTGCTTGGGTCAATACCGTCGGGAGCAGGACCGTATTTATGCAAATACTTTTTGCTCAGTTGCTTGTCGTCCATAACAGCTCGCATGAACTTAGCCACGATAGGCAGTGCCGTGCGGCTACCCTGACCTAATCGTCCCGTGCGGAAGTGAATGCTGCGGAATTCACCGCCAACCCATGCACCTCCGACCAGGTTCGGAGTCACACCCACGAACCAAGCATCCGAGTGATTGTTCGACGTACCCGTTTTACCACCCATATCCAAGTTGGCCGCAAACGGACCTAAATACATGCCGGCACCCAGCGTTTGCGAAGTACCGCCTCCGTCGCGTACACCCGCTTCGAGCAGTTTTTGCATATAGAAAGCAGCTGTTTGCGGCAAGGCACGCTTTTCAACTTTCGGTGCCTCAAACACCACATCACCGTCGGCATCCACAATTTTGGTAACCAACACAGGTTCGACATACATACCGTCGTTAGCCACCGTGCCGTAAGCATTTACCAGTTCGAACAAGTTGACGTCGCTCGAACCCAGCGGCAGCGAAGGCGTTTCATCAAGCGGCGAACGGATACCCATGTCGTGCGCCATTTGCACCACGTTGGCAATGCCCACTTCCTGTCCCAGTTTCACCGCAATCGTGTTGATACTTTGTGCAAAAGCCGAGCGCAGCGGAATGTTGGCATTTGTAAACCGTCCGTTCGCATTGTGCGGTTGCCAGATGGTGGTTGTATCCCGCTTTTTGTCATACACCTCCATACGGATGTATTCATCCTTAATCGGGTCAGCCGGCGTAAATCCCTGTTTCATAGCCGCAGCATACACAAAGAGTTTAAACGTCGAACCCGGTTGACGCATGGACTGCACCTTATCGTATTTCCACGTTTTGAAGTCAATGTCGCCCACATACGCCTTTACCTGTCCCGTTTGCGGTTCCATGGCTACGAAGCCGGCGTGCATGAACTTCAGCATATATTTCAGCGAATCGACCGTTGACATCATTTCCTCGCGTTCGCCCTCGTAGCTGAACACCTTAACCTTGTGCGGCACCCGCAGGTAGTGGTCAATCGAGTCCGGATTTTCCGGGAATCGCGCCTTCAGCATTTTGTAAGCCTCCGTGTCGCGCAGTTTGCTTTCGATAAAGTTCGGAATTAGGTTACCCTTTTCGTCGCGCCACGGATCACCCATGCCACGCCAGTGTCCGTTAAAGTTATTCTGCACCGTTTGCATCTGTTCGCGCATAGCCTTTTCGGCATAAGCCTGCATGCGCGAATCCAGCGTAGTGTAAATTTTCAGACCATCGGAATACACGTCGACATCCGGACATTTTTCGCGGATGTAATCCTTCACCGCTTCGCGGAAATAAAGCGCCTTACCGTCGTAAGCATTTTCTACATTGAAGTTCAGTTTTACAGGTGTATTTTGCAGGGCCGTCAGTTCGCCCTGATTGTCGATATACACCTGACCAAAGCGTTCCTTCAGCATGTGACGGTGCGTGTACATGTTGTTCAGCACCGTGTTCCGACGTTTTTTCGAGTTTTCCGGATTGATGCGCGGGTTATAGGCCGACGTAGCCTTCAGCAGACCAACCAGCACCGCAGCCTCCTCAGGTTTCAGCTGTTTGGGTGTTGTGTTGAAATACGTTTTAGCCGCAGTTTTAATGCCAAACGCGTTCGACCCGAAGTCCACCGTGTTGGCATACATTTCCAGAATCTCCTGCTTGTCGCACACCATTTCGATTTGCGTAGCAATGATCATTTCCTTGCTCTTCATCACCAGGATGCCCACGCCGGGGATTTTGCCCAACAGTCCGGTTGAATACTTCGTGCGCACGCGAAACATATTCTTAACCAGCTGTTGAGAAATCGTCGAAGCACCGCGCGCTTTTCCGTGCAAGGCATCCTTGACGGCAGCAAACAGGCCCTGATAGTCGATGCCGTGATGCTGGTAAAAGCGTTCGTCCTCTGTCGAAATCAGTGCCTGGAAGAACACCGGACTGATTGAATCGTAAGGAACAGGCGAACGGTTTTCGCTGAAATACTTACCTAACAAAACCCCATCTGCGCTGTAGATTTCAGAGGCAGCCGCAGTTTTCGGGTTTCGGATATCGTCGAGCGAAGGCGATTTGCCAAAAAGCCAAAACAGGTTGACCGATACAGCAAAGACATAGAAAATAATAAAGGCCAGAAACGACCATGCAACCGTGATGATTTTATACCACCACGGACGGCCGACGTATTGTCCTTTATACCATCGACCGATTTTGCCGAGTCCCTGTCCTAACAGATGGAACGGAGCACATAATTTACGGAAGATGTTTGTGGATTCAGTTTTCATATTGGAAAAGTTGTTGAATAATCAGGTTAAAAAGCCGATGCTCGAGAGCCGCGGATACGCGTTGACTGGCTCAGGTCAGCGAGCCGTGATGTGGAAGCACGACTGGTGTCTCTCATACTTTACATAGCAGGTACCCATCAGTCGCTGGTCCTCCAGTACTTCGGCCAAAATAGATTTGAAAGCCGTCACCCATTGAATGTCGCTTTCGCCGCCCTCCTTCATTCGCAGAAAGCGGTTGTACGAAATGTCGAACGTAGTGCCATGCTGGTGGCAACTGTTTTCCGACGCATTGCTGTTAAATCGTCGCAGGCGTTTCACGTCCTCGCGCGTACGCAACACCGAAGTCACAATCAGTTTGTGAGGTGGAAATCCCTTTGTAGCCAGCGAGTCGTTGAAGGCACGGGCAATTTCGTTTAGCAGTACCGCCGCCCGCGGAACCAGATAGGGGATGGATTGGTTCAACTTCTGCACGTTGTAGAACGGGTTGTCGCCGATGTACACCAAATCGTCCATTCTTTTTTGCGCCTCTGAGCGGTTTTCGATGTGCGAAATGCCGACGCGTTCAGCCGTAGCCAGCTGCACATCGTTCAAGTCGGGAAACGATTCCTCGAAGCGTCGCACACTCGTCACCCGGTTTTTCACCGGCGAACCATCCGGTTTCAGCAGTGTGAGTTTTTGTCGGGCGCGCAGCAGCATTTTGTCCACCTTTTCGGACTGCATGGCAATGCTGTCGGTTTTATCTGCTTTATTCGCTTCGGTTATCGTATTATTTTTCAGTTTGTTTGAGCACGACGTCCGGTTTTCGCCAATGTTCGGATTGACACATTTCACAATGGCCAGTATAAGCACAATCACGGTAAAGGTAAGAAAAAAGTGACTGCGACGTTCGGTAAACTTATATTTCATTGGAAGAGGAAAAAACTATGGTAGAGAGTAAGCTGCAAAATTTAAACAAATGCAGAAAGAACGAAGCCGCCCGGATAGCCTGCGCAAAATGGCAGGAACCGCTAATCTTCTTACAGGTTGCGCAATCATGGCAAATTCTTCGTTTTGCTTGGGCAAAAGTAATAAAAAAATGGGTGAGTTGGGGGACAAATAAAAATTTTGCACACGAATTTCAAATAAAAAACGAAATATGTTTTGCTTACAACCCCACTTGCATTAAATTTGCATAACGAAAAGGCCATTCCGGGCCCGTTTCATCTCTTGTCACACCGTATACCGTGGCAAGTACCACACCTATTTCTCATTTAATTTATTTACCTGAACAAACCGTCCTTTCGACAAAGAACAACGAACCAGCATACTTTATGTTAGAAAAGCATTTCATACTCGAAGAAGCCGATCCCGTTATTTTTTATGGGGTCAATAATGCCAATATCCGTATGCTTCGGGCTTTATGTCCCAAACTCCGCATTATGGCACGCGACAATGTGGTGCGCGTCGTGGGTGACGAAGAGGAGATGGCTGCATTCGAAGATTTGATGCGAACCATCGAAAAACATTGTGCCAAGTTCAACAGCCTGACAGAAGAAGACATTCTGCTGGCCGTGAAAGGACGCCCCACCACCAAGGAAGTGGCCGAAGGGGTCATTGTCTATAGCACCGGAGGCAAACCCATTACGCCGCGCACCGAGAATCAGCGTCGCCTGGTCGAAGCCTACGCTCAAAGCGACATGATATTTGCTGTAGGTCCTGCCGGTTCGGGTAAAACCTACACCGCCATAGCCCTGGCAGTGCGTGCACTCAAGAATAAGGAAGTAAAGAAAATCATACTCAGCCGTCCTGCTGTCGAAGCCGGCGAAAAACTCGGCTTCCTGCCCGGCGATATGAAGGACAAAATCGACCCCTACCTGCAACCCCTTTACGATGCCCTGCAGGAAATGATACCCGCAGCCAAGTTGCAGGAATACATGGATACAAATGTCATTCAGATAGCCCCCCTTGCCTTTATGCGTGGACGCACGCTGAATGATGCTGTAGTCATACTCGACGAAGCGCAAAACACCACCACTGCCCAAATAAAAATGTTCTTGACCCGTATGGGATGGAACACCAAAATGATTATTACCGGCGACCGCACCCAAATTGACCTCCCTCCCTCGCAAAAGAGCGGACTTACTGAAGCACAGCGCATTCTCGAAGGCATCAAGGGAATTTCGTTTATTGAAATGAACGAAAAAGACATTATACGCCACAAACTCGTCACACGCATTGTGGCCGCTTACGCTCGCGAGGACGAATTGCGCAAACTAGAGCGGGCAAAATGTGTAAATGCCACGCACGAAGGCCAAACCCTTGGATAAGCAAGGGTGGGGCACTTTCAGCGTGCGGGCGTTTACACATTTTCTGTACCCCCATATTCGCAATAATCAACACCGAACATATTCCAACTTTCTAAAACTATAAATTATGGCAGCTTTAACGCATACCGAATTTAACTTCCCCGGACAGAAAAGCGTATATCACGGAAAAGTACGCGACGTGTACAACTTGGGCGACCGTTTGGTCATGGTAGCAACCGACCGTATCTCGGCTTTCGACGTCATTTTGCCCGAAGGTATTCCTTACAAAGGTCAGGTGCTCAACCAAATTGCAGCTCAGTTTCTGGATGCAACTACCGACATTTGCCCCAACTGGAAAATGGCTACCCCCGACCCCATGGTCACTGTAGGCTTGATGTGCGAGGGTTTTGCCGTTGAAATGATTGTACGTGGCTACTTGTGTGGCAGCGCATGGCGTGCTTACAAGAGCGGTGTGCGCGAAATTTGTGGTGTGAAGTTGCCCGAGGGTATGAAGGAAAATCAAAAGTTCCCCACGCCCATTATCACCCCCACCACCAAGGCTGAGTATGGCGAACACGACGAAGACATTTCGAAGGAAGAAATCCTGGCTAAAGGCCTTGCCACTCCCGAAGAGTATGCCTTGCTCGAAAAGTACACCCTCGCCCTCTTCGAACGCGGCACCGAAATTGCTGCCAAGCGCGGCTTGATTTTGGTTGACACGAAGTACGAGTTTGGTAAGCACAACGGCGAAATCTACTTGATGGACGAAATCCACACTCCCGACTCATCGCGCTATTTCTATGCCGAAGGCTATCAGGAACGCTTTGAAAAAGGCGAAGCCCAGAAGCAGCTTTCGAAGGAGTTTGTACGCGAATGGCTCATCAACAATGGTTTCGAAGTACACGGTGCCAACGATCAGAAGATTCCCGAAATGACTCCCGAAGTGGTAAAGAGCATTTCCGACCGTTACATCGAACTCTACGAACACATCACCGGCAGCACCTTCGTTCC
>FR901777.1:46594-54927 GCA_000437675.1 Prevotella sp. CAG:891 | reverse complement strand
TTCCTGCTGAAGCCGACGACGTGCTGGGCCGCATCGAAAAGAACGTAAATGCCTACTTGGCTCAGTAATTTTTTGAGGTCGTGAGCGTTTGCACGCAATGTTTGTCAGCCGATTCACTGCTTGTGTAAACTCATCAGACTTTAAACCCGAATATCAGCGCCGAATTTTCCTTACAATCGGAAAATTCGGCGCTTTTTTTTGATAGTAACGTGTAGTCTTTACCTGACACTTGGTGTAAAAGGTAGTTCCATTGATGCCCAGCAGGAACGCATTGGCAAAATGGAATTGGGTGAGGGCGCATACAAGTTTAACCTATCGTTCGACGGTTTAAAGCCCAACACTCCTTATTATCTGTATGTGGCAAGTTCTCCGAATAATTACGTTTATTGCGGAAAGTATTTGAAGAAGCAAGCTTCAACGGCTGTTTTCGAAAGTAAACACGATTTGATCATGACCGTGAGCGCGAACCCAACCAATGATTTTACGGTGATTTTGCCTTTCGGTAATGTGGTTATAGGTACGATAAACTGGGGCGATGGTACGTCTGAACAAATTACCCACTAAAGTTTCCCACCCTCTTTATTGGGGGTGGGAAACTTTAGTTATTTATCAACAGGTCTTTCAATGTCAGGTTCGTTTACAGCTGAATGCAGCGTCCCTCTTTGGCCAGAGTGGTATTGGCAAAAATGGCAGAGGCTTCGTCTAAGAGCACCTGTTCGTTTTCATAGCGCGACGAGAAATGGCCGATAACCAGTTGCTTTACTTGAGCAAGACGAGCCATTTCGGCCGCTTCGGCCGCTGTAGAGTGCTGGGTTTCGCGGGCACGCGCCATAAATTCGCGGCCAAAGGTAGCTTCGTGATAGAGCAGGTCGATGCCCTGAATGAAGGGAGCGTATTGAGGCATGAACGAAGTGTCGGAAAAGTAGGCATAGGTGCGGGCCGGTTCGGCCGGAAATACCAAGCGTTCGTGTGGATAAAAATCGCCGTCGGGAGTAGTCCAACCTTCGCCTTGCTTGATGCTGTTGATGGCATAGAAGGGAATTTTCAGAAAGTCAATCATGTCGCGGCGAATGTGAGGCAGCAAGGCCTTTTCGCGGAAAATGAAGCCGCACGTCGGTACGCGGTGGCGCAACGATAGGGCATAGACCGAAACGGAACGGTCGTCGTAGATGAGCTGAGGCTCGTCGGCTCGTCGGGGTAGGGGGTGAAATTCAACGTCGAAGGTAATGCCCTTACAGAAAAAGTCGAGCTGCGGACGTAACAACCCCTCTAACTCGGCAGCTGCATAGATGTGCATGGGTGCGGTGCGACCCGAAAGCGCCAAGGTGGAGAGCAGACCAATCAATCCGAAAATGTGGTCGCCGTGTAGATGCGAGATGAAAATGTGCGATAAACGCGAAAACTTTTGGCGCGAACGGCGAAATTGCACCTGAGTGCCCTCGCCGCAATCAATCATAAACAGCTTTTCGCGCAGATTGATAATTTGCGACGATGGCCAATGGCGCAATGTGGGTAGGGCGCTGCCACAACCTAATATGTGAACCTCAAACTTTTCCATACCGCAAAGGTAGTCAATTCAATAATAAAAGCGTAAATTTGCATGAATGAATTTAGAAGCTGTTTGAAATTTATTCAGAAAGTATTTTTTTTAGCTTTTTCAGCGTTTGTTTTCGGTCTTTTTCTGCGATGTCTTTCGGTACATAGCCCGCTGTGCTCCTCAAAACATCACCGAAAAATCTGCTAAAATAACGCTCAGCAAAAGCAGAAATAAAATTTAAACAACTTCTTTGACTTCATCACCGTTTGATTATCGGAAAACAGCATTTACGTTGTGACATATTCAGCCGGTATGAAGTTTTACTGTGAAGGCAAAGGCGTTTTGGATGAATTTGTAGCAGTTTGGCTGCATTTCCCAAAGCATTTGTCTGCCAAATATTTAAAGTATTTATCTTTTTCATGAATAGTCGCGAAGAACAACTGAAAGCTTTTGGACGTTTGCTCGACGTATTAGA
Organism: Prevotella sp. CAG:891; assembly: GCA_000437675.1. GTDB lineage: Bacteria > Bacteroidota > Bacteroidia > Bacteroidales > Bacteroidaceae > Alloprevotella. The sequence goes on along the minus strand of FR901777.1, from coordinate 52,915 downwards.
CGAGCTGCGCGAAAAATGTCCGTGGGACCGTAAACAAACCAACGAAAGTTTACGCCCCAATACCATCGAAGAAACCTATGAACTTTGCGAAGCACTGATGCGCAACGATGACAAAAACATTTGTAAAGAATTGGGCGATGTGTTGCTGCATGTGTGTTTTTATGCCAAAATCGGCTCAGAAAAAGAACAGTTCGATATGGCCGATGTGTGCAATCAATTATGCGATAAACTCATATTCCGCCATCCCCACGTGTTTCCGCCCCAAGGCGAAGAACAATCGAAGGCCGAAACTGCACAACAAGTAATCGAACAGTGGGAACTGCTGAAACAAAAGGAAAAAGATGGCAACAAAAGCGTGCTCTCAGGCGTGCCCGCCGCTTTGCCCTCGCTCATCAAGGCCTATCGCATTCAGGACAAGGCACGCAATGTGGGCTTTGACTGGGAAGAACGCTCACAGGTGTGGGAAAAAGTAAAAGAAGAAATTGGCGAATTCGAAGCCGAAGTTGACAATATGGACAAAGAAAAGGCTGAGGCCGAGTTCGGCGATGTGATGTTCAGCTTGATCAATGCCGCACGCTTGTATAAAATCAATCCCGACAATGCGTTGGAGCGTACGAATCAAAAGTTTATCAAGCGTTTCAACTACCTTGAAGAGCACACCCTGAAGCAGGGACGCCAACTTACAGACATGAGCCTGGCCGAAATGGATGCCATCTGGAACGAAGCCAAAAAATTGTAACCCGCCATCCTGATCGCATGATTTATCACCTTTTGGCCTTTATCACCATCAGCATTTGGGGCACTACCTTTGTGTCGACCAAAATGCTGCTGACCTACGGATTAACCCCGGCTGCCATCTTCTTTATGCGCTTTGCCATGGCATACATAGGCATGGCCGCAGCACAATGTATACAGAATAGACGGACACACCATTTGACAACCCACGGTTCCGCAAACGGTAGCCGGTGGTTTTGTCGCAGTTGGCAGGACGAACTGAAAATGGTGGTGGCAGGCTTGGCTGGCGGTTCTGTGTATTTCTTGACCGAAAACACCGCATTGCAAAAAGCCATGGCAGGCAACGTGTCGCTCATCGTTTGCCTTGCTCCACTCATCACTGCCCTGTTTGCCCGTTTGTCTCATTTAGAAAAGCAAGCCGGTGCCAAACTCTGGATTGGTTCGGTCATTGCCTTTGTCGGAGTGGCCTTCGTGGCCTACGGCAGCATGGGGCATGGCACGGCTTCAGCACCGCTGCTGGGCAATGTGTTGGCGCTGATGGCTGCTATTTCGTGGTCGCTTTATCAGTTGATTATCAAACCTTTAGGCAGCAAGTATGGCACTCTGACGCTGACCCGTAAGGTATTTGGCTACGGCATATTGAGCATTGCCCCCGTGGTATGGTTTGAAGACCCCATCCCCTGGCAAATGCTGTCGACCCCTGTGGTTTGGGGGAATCTGCTGTTTCTGGGACTGATAGCCTCGCTGCTCTGTTATGCCGTGTGGAACAAAGTGACCGAGCGTATTGGTGCCCTGGTTACGGCCAATTACATTTATCTGAATCCGCTGGTAACGTGTATAGCCTCGTATCTGGTGCTCGACGAAAGGCTTACGGTTTCGATGATGGTAGGTGGCATAGCCATTTTGACGGGGCTTTACATAGTGATTGCTCCGAAGCCCCATCGCCGGAAACAAACACATTAAGAAGTGGAGCAGATGCCCTGAATTTATTTGGGAAAATCTACTAAAAAAGAATTTTGGAAAACCCATTTTCCTTTTTCATTTTCAGAAAAAGAATATGGGCGTTGAACAACATAAAAGGTGAGCGCATGGTTCAGTTTGATGACGAAATAATTGAACCGGATTTGCCCTAACCTTCCATAATATAAATAAAAACAAAGGAATGCAACCCATTACGGCAGATAGCAATGGCTGTCATCACAATATAAATCACGCCATTTGGCATTTGCTGCAGAAGCAAAACACTTGGGGCGCTGTGGTGATGTATCGCAAGCCCCATAGCAACCGCTTTGCCCTTCTGCTGCAAGAATCACAGCCACGGGTGTTGCAGCAAATCGACGAAATACCGCTGACGGGAGGCTATGTGATAGCTCCGTTTCAGCCTTCGCCAACCTGTCCAATCCAGTTTGTCGAACCCGATTTCCAGATAACGTGTCTGCTGGAATGGCCACAACACTGCGCCGCGCAGACCTATACCGACGATACCAAAACGCAACGCGCAAATTATGCACACAGCTTTGAACAGGCACATCGCCGGCTCATGAACGGCGAACTGCAGAAAATGGTACTTTCGCGCAGACTTAACCTGCAACTGCCCATACACGAAACTACCGAAGTGAGCGGTGACGAAAATTTCATGCGGCTGATGGAGGCCGCTTGTGGCTATTTTCAAAAAGCCTGTCATTACCGCCCTAATAGTTTCGTGGCTTTTTGGTGGACCAAGGAAAGTGGCGCCTGGCTGGTGGCAACCCCCGAACCTTTGCTCGAGCGCCGGCAGCACGACTGGGGAACGGTGGCACTGGCCGGAACCTTGCCCTGGGTTGAAGGCGAAAAACCACAATGGAACGAAAAAAACCTAGAAGAACAGGCCATTGTGAGCCGCTTCGTCGAACGCCATTTGCGGGAAACAGCCGTCGATGTGCGCAAGTCCGACATTTATTCGCTGCACACCGGAAACATACAGCACCTTTGCACCGATTTCAGTTTTACCCTTGAACAGCCCGGCCAAGTGACCCAACTTTTGGCCAAACTGCATCCCACACCGGCCGTGTGCGGACTGCCCCGTCCCGAAGCTTTCCAAGCCATTTTAGCTGACGAAACTTCGCCGCGCCATTATTATGCCGGGTTTAGCGGACCACTGCTGCTCGAAGGCGAAACCCACCTTTACGTTTCGTTGCGCTGCATGCAATTTACCACCCAAACGGCCACCCTTTATGCCGGAGGAGGTATTATGCCGGGAAGCAACGAAAACGATGAGTGGGAAGAAACGCAGCGAAAACTGCAAACCATGCTCAAACTGTTTTGACAGGCAGGTGTGCACAGCCGAACACTAACCTCAATCATTTAATCATAGCATCTTGTACTGCCATACTCCTCAAGTTAATCAACTCACCGCATTGCTCATAGCCCATGGCATTCATCACGTGGTGGTGTGTCCGGGTTCGCGCAATGCCACTATCGTACATAATCTGCACGAAGCAGGCGAGCGTTTTACGTTGCATCCCGTGACGGATGAACGCAGTGCCGCCTTTGTAGCCTTGGGACTGACGCTCGCCACGGAACAAACCGTAGCCGTTTGCGTCACCTCAGGGTCGGCCCTGTTGGGTTGCATACCCGCAGTGGCCGAAGCCTTTTATCGCCATTTGCCCCTGCTGGTTATCTCGGCCGACCGGCCTGCACCCTGGATTGAACAACTCGACGGACAAACCTTGCCGCAAAACGGGGCTTTACAGCCCTATTGCAGCACGCACAACCTGGTGATACCCCATACCGACGAAGACCGATGGTTCAATAACCGCGAAATCAACGCCGCACTGCTTTCTGTGGCCGATGGCGGCGGAGGTCCGGCACACATCAATGTGCCCATAGCCGAACCGATGTTTCGCTTTACCACACCGGAATTACCTCAGGAACGCAAAATAACAAAACTTCGTCCGCAAGCCACACGCCCCTTTCCTCCCGAAGTCGTCAATACATTGGCAAAAGCCAAACTGCCGGCATTGATTATCGGACAGTATGAAGCCGGTGACTTGCGAACCGAGGTCGATGCACTGAACCGCAACAACCAGTTGCTGGTGCTGCCCGAATTGCTTTCGGATGTTGGCGGAAGCGAACGCATGAATGCCTTCGACACCCTGTGTGACCCACGCTTTGCGCCCGATATCGTATTGCAAATTGGCGGCCATTTCATACACAAACGGTTCAAGCAGTGGCTGCGCCAAACCGACTGCCAGGTCATACGCGTGGGCTACGAAAGTCTGCCCGATACATTCTGCCACCTTACCTGCCAAATCGAAACACCGGCTAAGCAAGTGTTGGCGCAGTTGGCCGACGAATTACCCAAACAGCATATCGCTGTGCGCAACGCTGCCGAAGCACTTGATGCCGAAGCAGCAGCCATGCGCCAAAAATTATTGGGCCAATGTCTGAACGAACCTATGCTGACATTGCAAGGCGCAGTGGCCCATTTGGCCGAGGCACTGCGCACACGCCCACAGAATTACACCCTTCACCTCGGTAACAGCAGTGCCGTGCGTGCAGCACAACAGGTGATGCTTAGTGGCAATGTGCCGGTGTTTTGTAATCGCGGTGTCAACGGCATTGAAGGTTCGCTGTCGGCAGCCGTGGGCTATGCCCTCGGTATGTGGGGACTGCACATTGTGGTCATCGGCGATTTGAGTTTCTTTTACGATGCCAATGCCCTTTGGAACGTCGAACTCCCCGCCGGCTTGCGCATTTTGCTGCTGAACAACGGACATGGTGCTATTTTCGACCATTTGCCTGGATTGGCCGACTCGCCCGCCCGCGATGCTTACATTGCTGCCGGAGGTAGGGTATATTCAGCCAAGGGTGTGGCACAGACATTCGGCATCGACTACCAAGCTGCGCATACCTCGTCAGAATTAAACGACGCGCTGCAAGGCTGGTGGAACGAAGACGCAGAAACAGCCCAACTGATAGAAGTGTTTTTAGCAGATTAAGCTTCAATACCGACTTCAGGCATTTTAAATATATCAAATTCAACAGAATTATTATACCTATTATATAATGAGAAACTGGACAACCATTAAAACCTACGAGGAAATACTCTTCGACGAATACAACGGCATCGCCCGTATCACCATAAACCGTCCGCGTTATCGCAACGCCTTCACTCCCCTTACCGTAGCTGAAATGAGCGATGCTTTCCGCTACTGCCGCGAAGCACAGCACATCAGCGTGGTAGTGCTGACCGGTGCCGGCGACAAAGCCTTTTGCGCAGGTGGCGATATGCACGTAAAGGGTAGAGGAGGTTATGTTGGTGGCGACGGTGTGCCTCGCTTGAACGTGCTTGATGTACAAAAGCAAATCCGTTCACTCCCGAAACCCGTTATTGCCATGGTTAATGGTTTTGCCATTGGCGGCGGTCATGTGCTTCACCTGATGTGCGACCTTACCATTGCTTCGGAAAATGCCATTTTCGGTCAGACCGGTCCGAAGGTAGGTTCGTTTGATGCCGGATTCGGTGCATCGTACCTTGCACGTATCGTAGGACAGAAAAAAGCGCGCGAAATATGGTTCCTCTGCCGCCAATATTCGGCAGCTGAAGCAGAACGTATGGGTATGGTCAACAAGGTGGTTCCCTTCGACAAACTGGAAGACGAAGTGGTAGAGTGGGCCGAAACCATGATGGAACGCTCACCCCTTGCCCTGCGTATGATCAAGGCCGGACTTAATGCCGAACTCGACGGACAGGCTGGTATTCAGGAATTGGCCGGCGACGCCACCATGCTTTACTACATGCTTGACGAAGCACACGAAGGCGGACAGGCCTTTTTGGAAAAACGTAAACCCGATTTTTCAAAATTCCCCAAACTGCCTTAATTCCCCAATTTGTTCAGATACAACACCGCATGCCCTGATACAGCATTGCAAGCCCTGATGCAACACCGCATAGCTTGATGCAATTCTGTATAGCTTGATGCAACACCGCATAGCTTGATGCAACACTGCAAGTTGTATTACAAAGTTGCATGTCCTAATACATAATTGCCTAACGATTTATGAAATTTCTACCTTTTCTTTTGCGGGTAGTTCCGCGAACCTTGCAATTCAAGCAGCCCGCAGGCACATCGCGAGGAGTATATCGCGAACGAAAGGTGTGGTATATAGTTATTACCTCAGCCGACCCTCAGGTGCGCTTTACCGGTTTGGGTGAATGCGCTCCGCTGCACGATTTAAGTTGCGATTACGACAGCCAATACGAACAGCGCTTGCTGCAAATCTGCGCAGAAGTGCAGGAAAAGCAAGAGCTCGATAGCGAAAAATGGCGTTCTTATCCCTCCGTGCTGTTCGGACTTCAAACGGCTTTCCGTTCGGCTGCAGGTTCGTTGCAGGGCGATTATCTGCGCCTCTATCCTTCAGCTTTTACACGCGGTGAACGCGGAATAACCATCAACGGATTGGTGTGGATGGGCAATTTCGACGAAATGTGCAGCCGCATGGAAGAAAAACTTGAAAAAGGTTTTCGCTGTGTGAAGCTGAAAATCGGAGCGTTGGATTTTGAAAGCGAAATGCAACTGATTCAATCGCTGCGACAGCGGTTCA
>FR901777.1:45056-46574 GCA_000437675.1 Prevotella sp. CAG:891 | reverse complement strand
GACAGCGGTTCAGTGCCGAAAGCGTTGAACTGCGCGTCGATGCCAACGGCGCCTTTACGCCTGTTGAGGCACTCGGAAAATTAGAGCGACTGGCGTGCTATGATATTCACAGTATCGAACAGCCCATTCGTCAGGGACAATGGGAAGAAATGGCTCGCCTGTGTCGCCAAACGCCACTCCCCATTGCACTCGACGAAGAACTCATTGGTGTGAACGATGCCGACGAAAAGGCCAAATTGCTCGATACCATTCAGCCCCAGTACATCATTCTCAAGCCGAGTCTTCACGGTGCATTTACCGGTGCCGCCGAATGGATGAATCTGGCGCGCGAACGCGGCATTGGTTATTGGGTCACGTCAGCTCTTGAAAGCAACGTTGGTCTGAATGCCATTGCCCAATGGTGCGCAGCTATTGACCCCACAGCCACGATGCCGCAAGGTTTGGGAACCGGTCAACTTTTTGTGAAAAATTACCCAACCCCATTGGAAATCGAAGGCGAGACGCTGTGGTACGGCGATGCAAAAGACAGAGCGTTTAAAAACGAAATTGCCGATTTTACCCAGCGATGGCTCAACGATGAACCCACGATGCCCGTACACACTTCGGGCAGTACGGGTGAGCCCAAACTTATGCATGCCGAAAAGGTGAAAATGTGGAACAGTGCCTGTGCCACGATTCAGGCTTTAGGACTGCAAAACGGCAATACCGCCTTGCTATGTATGCCCCTCCGATTCATTGCAGCGCAGATGATGCTGGTGCGCGCCTTTGCCGCCCAGTTGCAAATCATAGCTGTTCCCCCCCCCTCGCGTCCCTATCGCCGTTTGCACGAAGCCCCCGACTTTGCCGCTCTCACCCCCATGCAGGTGTATGAAAGTTTGCAGCATCCTCACGATTGTTCGTTGCTGCGCCGCACCCTTTGCCTCATTATTGGCGGTGGAGCCTTGAATCCTGAACTCGAAGCCCGGTTGCGCACTTTCCCCGGTGAAGTGTGGAGCACTTATGGCATGACCGAAACCCTTTCGCACATAGCCCTTCGCCGTGTGAATGGTGCTGAGCCGCAAGATGCCTATCATCCGCTGCCGGGAGTCACCGTTTCGCTTTCAGCAGAAGGTACATTGGTCATTGATGCGCCCGAAGTCTGCGACGAAAGATTAGAAACCAACGATTTGGCCGAAATACAGCCCGATGGCAGTTTTAAACTCTTGGGACGTCGCGACAATGTCATCTGTTCAGGCGGCATCAAGCTCCGTATTGAACAAATCGAAGCCCAACTGGCAGGAATCGGAGTACCATATCAAGTCACAGCCTCGCCCGACGAACGATTGGGCGAAACCGTAACCCTACTTTATGTTGCATTAACCGACCGTTCCGAGGAACTCGAAGCCTATTGCCGTTCGCAGCTCGATGCTTACGAAGTGCCCCGCCGCTATTTGCGCGTAGACGCATTGCCGCTTACCGAAACCGGAAAACCGGCCCGTGCCGCAGCCCGACAGTTGGCTGCCGAAACAAACTGACGCA
>FR901777.1:38560-45042 GCA_000437675.1 Prevotella sp. CAG:891 | reverse complement strand
CTGCCGAAACAAACTGACGCACGCAATCAACGAAATCCAACATCCTTTTTATGAAGAGTACATCCACCCCCCAACCCATAGAACTGCTGGCCCCGGCCAAAAATGTAGAATGCGGTATCGAGGCCATCCGTCACGGAGCTGATGCCGTGTATATCGGCGGACCCGGTTTCGGAGCCCGCGCAGCAGCCGGCAATTCAATCGAAGACATTGCCCGTCTGTGCGACTTTGCCCATACCTTCGGTGCACGCATTTATGTGACATTCAACACCATTTTGTGGAACGACGAACTGGCCACAGCAGAACGAATGGTTTGGGATTTGTACCGTGCCGGAGTAGATGCATTGATTGTGCAAGACTTGAGTTTGCTGCAAATGAAGCTACCCCCCATCGCCCTGCACGCTTCGACACAGATGGATAACTATACTGTCGAAAAAGCACAATGGCTCGAAGCAGCCGGATTTCGTCAGATTGTCTTGGCCCGCGAAACTACCCTCGACGATACTCGCCGCATTGCTCAGGCCGTGAAAGTACCCCTTGAAGCCTTTGTGCATGGTGCCCTTTGCGTGAGTTACAGCGGTCGTTGTTATGCTTCGCAATATTGTTTCGGCCGTTCCGCCAATCGAGGCTGTTGCGCCCAATTCTGCCGCCTGGCTTTCGATTTGGTCGATGCCGACGGTCGCATCATTGTGGCCGACCGCCATTTGCTCTCCCTTCGCGACATGAATCGCACCTCCTCGCTCGAAGAAATGATGGATGCCGGCGTGCGCTCGTTCAAGATTGAAGGTCGTTTAAAGGACGTGTCGTATGTAAAAAACGTAACCGCCTGGTATCGTCAGGAAATCGACAAAATAATCCGTCGTCGTCCCGAAACCTATCGCCGTGCCTCGTTCGGCACCTCGCAACTCACTTTCACTCCCGATGCCACGCGCAGTTTCAACCGCGGATTCACCAACTACTTTTTGCATGGTCGCACAGCAGCCCCTGTACATTCCTTTGCCACCCCCAAGGCCGTAGGCCCGGTGGTAGGTCAGGTGCAGCGCGTACGTCGCCAAAGTTTCACGCTCATTCCCTCCGACCATCTATCAGCCCCGATTGTCGGCGGCGATGGACTATGCTTCGTGGGAGCAGACGGCAAATTGCAAGGTTTTAGAGTCAACAAAGCCGAAGGCCATGAAATATTCCCGAACCGCATGCCTCGTCTACCTTTAGGCGTGACTTTGCATCGCAGTTTAGACTTTGCCTTCGATAAAACACTTGCCAAACCCACCGCCAAACGCACATTAGCCTTAGACATAGCCTTTCGCGAAGTACCCTCGGGTTATGCCCTCGATATGGCCGACGAAACAGGTTGCCACGTATCGCTCTTTTTCGAATACGAACACACTGTAGCCCAAACCTCGCAGCGCGAAGCCGTCATCCGTCAGCTTTCAAAGTTAGGCGACACCTGCTTCGTGGCGCGTCAAGTCGAGGTGCAGACAGTGGGCGATCGCTTTGTGCCCGCCTCAGTATTAGCCGGTTGGCGTCGCGAAACCGTCGATGCGCTGTTGCGCACTCATCGCGCTAGCTATCAGCCCGACCGTGCCGTGCGCCCCGACGACGAAAAACTCCGTAAACTTTTACCCCCTTCGCTCGACTTCACCGCCAACGTATCAAACCGCCTGGCCGAGGCCTTCTATAGCAATCACGGCGTACGTGCAATCGAGCAAGCCTTCGAACTGAATCAGCCCAAGGGTCGCAATGTCATCATGACCTGTAAGCATTGCATACGTCACGCACTGAACATTTGCAAAAAAAACGATCGTTCAGTGCCCGACCCCTTATATCTGCGTCTGCCCGATGGTCGTAAGTTTCCCTTACGTTTCGACTGTGCCCGCTGTGAAATGCAGGTTCTCACAGAGTAAGCATAGCCCGGTTGCACAAAGCGTGAGGGCAACTGCGTCTGCGCAAAGGTGTTTCAGACAGGCCTACCTGCCTTACTTTCTTTGGTAGCAAAATGTCAAAGAACGCTGAATAAATAAGGAATATTTGTTTTTTCATCCGTTGAGGCTATCAGCAGAAGTTAAACCAAGGTTCAACATCTATTTAGCCGTTGCAAAGTTACAACACAAACACCTCAAAAACCAAATTTTTTTCGGCACCTGATATCGCACCTCCAATGTTTTCAGTATCCGTCGATGTGCCCTCAGCCCTTTGTTTATGGGCATTTCGGTGCATTTTGCACAGATGTAATAAAGTGAAATCGGGATATAAGGTAGTCCTGTAAATTCTGAAGTTAAGTATGAATACTTTGTCAGTTTTCTATAGATAGTGTAAGGGCATTTGCTTAATTCCCAAGAATGCAGCGTTCCACCTCATTTCGACGCCCCAACCCAAGTGCTACGCGTAAAATCCCCCATTCAGCTTATGTATCATCCATTTCGTCTTTTAGTTCGGTGCATGCTTGTGTGTATGTCGGCATTGCTGCTCACCTCGTGTTACTATTCCCACCCCAATCAAACCGACCATTGGGCTGAAGCCAGCGAAGGAGCAGTCGATTCGGTAAGCTTCTACATCAGTCACCATTATTGGATAGGCTATAACTTTCAAACCACCGACAGTTTGCAGCTTAGTCCCCTGCCACCCCAAATCGGCGTGGCCGACTATGCCATCTCCCCGCAGCGAATGCCCCAAGTGCGCAAACACGACGATTTGGTAGTGGCCCGCATACAGTATGTCCCGGCCGATACCGTCGATTCCGTTTGGGTCAAAGTAGCCCGCGACCAACTGACCCAAGGTTGGGTTCGCGAATCAGTCCTATTAGCCAAAGTTGTGCCCAACGACCCCATATCCAAGTTCATTTATCATTTTTCCGGACGCACCACCGGTTTTGTGCTGCTGTTCTTAGGTTTGGCAGTGCTGTTTGGCCTTATTCAAGCCTTTCGCCACAAGCATTACCGCATGGTCCACTTTCGCGACATACCCAGTTTTTATCCCACTTTGCTCTGCCTCACGGTCAGTGCATCCGCCGCCCTTTACGGCAGTATTCAGTGCTTTGTGCCCAGTACCTGGGTTGAGTATTATTATTATCCTACGCTCAATCCGCTCAATACCAACCTGCCCCTCATCATGTCGTTGTTTCTGGCCTCAGTCTGGTGCATACTCATTGTAGCCGTAGCCGTGGTCGATGAAATTCGCCGTCAGCCCGATTTAGGCGACAATCTGGCCTATTTAGCCTCGCTCGGTGGCGTATGCGTAGTGCTTTATCTGGTATTTACGCTCACCACACCTTTATATATAGGTTATCCCTTGCTACTTGCCTATTGGTATTTTGCCATACGCCAGTATTGGCTGCACCAACCCTCGCATTTACTTTGCGGTGTATGCCGTCGGTCCATTCCCCGAAAGGGCCGTTGTCCGCATTGTGGAGCCATGAATGAATAATATCAGTTATTTTATTTAATCATAAAGAACCATGAAACGCCAGTTTATCTTGTTTTTTCTCTTCGTGTTCCCCTTTGCCCTGCAAGCCGACCGATACACCGACATGGCCGCCAAACATTTGGAATGGGTATAAGCCGGACAAGCCGACAGCCTCCTGGCCCATGCCGATGCTCAATTACGCGCCGTACTGCCAGCTTCATCCATTCGCACAATATGGGGACAACTCACCGCGCAAACCGGTGCATTAAAAAATCAGCACGAATGGAAACGCGAACACAAGGACGGATTAGAATTAGCCACCTGTCTGCTTGAATTTGAAAAGGCGCGTGTCGATTATCGCGCTGTGTTCAATGCCCAAGGTCAACTTTCGGGCATAAGTTTCACTCCCGCCCCCCTGACTGCCTCCCCCAACATGCAGCCCGAAGTGCCCGTGAAACCACTTCCAGACGATGTCAAAGAACAGGACTTTACCATAAAGCATAATGGCGTGAGCTTGCCCGGTAAACTCATGATGCCCTGCAAAACCCAAGCCCAAACCCAATGGCCCGTGGTCATTCTCGTACATGGCAGCGGTCCGCAGGACATGGACGAAACTCTCGGACCCAACAAGCCCTTTCGCGATTTAGCCATCGCCCTTGCCCAACGCGGCATAGCCACCGTACGTTATGACAAGCGCACCAAAGTGTACGGTCAGCGCACGGCCGAAGTGAGTAAAGGCATACTCAACTACGACACCGAAACCGTCGACGATGCCCTTCAGGCACTGCGTCAGGCCGCCCGTTTGCCTCAGATTGATACCGACCGAATTTATGTGTTAGGTCACAGCATGGGTGGAACCCTCATGCCTCGTATCGCCCTGCGTTCCGAACTCAAAATTGCCGGTTTGATAGGAATGGCAGCTGCCGCTCGTCCGTTCGACGAAATGCTTTACGACCAAGTAAAATACCTTTCAATCCACGCCGGACTTTCAGCCGATTCGGCAGCAGCTCGTGCCCGCTCCTTTGTTAAACAAATGACCGACGTTTTTCCGCCCGAGTACAAAGCCATGCAAAAGAGCTACGACCCCCTGCAAGCAGTAAAGAAACTCAAAAACAAACCGATGCTCTTTCTGCAAGGCACTCACGACTATCAAGTGACTGAAGCCGACCTGGAACTTTGGCGACAAGCTGTCAGCAATAATCCGCACGTACAGATGGTCTTGCTCACCGGACTCGATCATTTGATGCGCGAGCTTCCAGCCATGGCAACGCCCGACGATTATGCCCAGCCCGGTGAAATGGACAAAAGTGTGATCGACATGATTGCCCATTTCGTGCATACCAAAGGCAAAAACTCGTAAATAAAGCGGTATGCCCCTCGTAGTCCTGAAATTCAGAAAAAGTACATCCAGAAAACCAAGGCCTTCAGGCATAGATAGGTAGCGTACAAAAGCTCAATCGTCAACGTAGAATTATTTAAATATCATCCACCTCATGATTAAGCACATTGTCATGTTTAAGTTTCGCGACGACGTAGAACCCACCGTTCGCGAAGCAGCAGCTCAAAGTTTCAAGCAAGGCATTGAGGCATTGCCCGCCGTTATTCCTTTCATTCGTCAGGTGCAGGTAGGCTTTAACGTCAATCCCGCCGAAAAGTGGGACATCTGCTTAGATTCAACCTTCGACACCCTCGACGACGTCAAAGCCTACGCCGTTCATCCCGCCCACAAAGCCGTAGCTGTAGCGTTGATGCAACACATCGGCGAACGCGCTTGTGTCGATTTTGCTACCGGTGAATAACCACTTGGCCGCTGTCAGAATGTAAAAAACGGCCGGAGAATTTGGAGGTTCGGTGCAAATGATGTAATTTTGCACAAACCTACCAGGGATTTGTTGTAAATTCCCAATCGGGCCAGATTGGATTTGACAGCGGGTCGGAATGGTATGTAAGCACGCAGTGCGCCTGAAAGTGGGCACTATAATCTCGGCTTTCAGCAATTTAACTGGCGAAAACAAGTTTGCTCTCGCTGCCTAATCGAAGCACAGTAGATTGAGGCTTAATTCCGGCACAAGGTGCTGGAACGAGACATCACCCAAGAGCTCTTGCTCCGAAGCGTCTTGATCAGGTGGTGCAGATAAATCGGGGATAGCCTTGGCCGGCCTTGCAGTCAAGGTGAAATTTTAAAGGATAAGGTTTGGGTTGGTGGCGTTGGTCTTGCCCAAACACGAAAATCAAGTCAACGATAAGCGTGTAGAAAGCATGTTGTTTCCCTGTTTGGACGAGGGTTCGAGCCCCTCCTGGTCCACAGTTCTTTTTCTAAGGCATTGCGCTTTATGAAAAATGTTTTCGAATTGAGTGCACACAAGTTGTTGCCCGTTCATTTAAAACTCGTTGTATAGCTTCTTTAAAGTTGTACAACGAGTTTTTTCGTTATGCTGTTTACTTTTTGCCGTGCTGCCGTCCTATCCCAATCATGCAAAGTTAGTAGATTTCCATTTGGCGCGACAACTTATCAGCTCATTCCGTGTAGTCCGTTAGCTTGCAAAAAGTGAATCAATCAGTCTATTTTGAAAAACTTTCTCTAATCGTTTTGCATTATGCACCTCAAACGCTAACTTTGCAGTGGCGAAGATGGATTGCCAGCCCCGCAACTGCCGCAATTCGGAGTAACCATAGAATTGGCAAACCATGCGGCAAGGTAATATATGCAGTCCACAGGTAATGTAAAAATCTATTATGTTGAAAAGAGTAAAGAAAAATTGGCATCTGCCACAAGGATATGAGCTTACCGACTTCGATAAACGCATATTGAGCTACCAAAACCGCGGAGAACTTGTGCCTACGCGCGAACTCATAAAAACCCCCGAACAAATTGAAGGCATTCGTCGTTCGGGTGAAGTGAACACCGGTGTGCTCGATTTGATTGAACGCGAAATACACGCCGGCATGAGCACGGCCGACATCGACAAACTCGTTTATGATTATACGGTGAGCCACGGTGCCATTCCCGCACCGCTCAACTACGAAGGCTTCCCCAAGAGCGTATGTACCAGCATCAACGAGGCGGTGTGTCACGGCATTCC
>FR901777.1:9862-38536 GCA_000437675.1 Prevotella sp. CAG:891 | reverse complement strand
GCATTCCTTCAGAATATGAAATACTGGAGGAAGGCGACATCATCAATGTAGACGTCAGCACCATTCTCGACGGTTATTACAGCGATGCCTCGCGTATGTTTATCATCGGCCAAACCACTCCCGAAAAAGAAAAGCTCGTGCGCGTAACCAAGGAATGTTTGCAAATTGGTGCCGAAGCAGCCAAACCCTGGGGTTTTGTCGGCGATATCGGCAAGGCCATCGAAAAGCACGCACGCAAAAACGGTTTTACCGTCGTACGCGAACTCTGCGGACACGGAGTCGGACTGGAGTTTCACGAAGAACCCGAAGTGAATCATTATAACACCCGTCATCACGGCATGCTCCTCGTTCCCGGCATGGTATTTACCATCGAACCCATGATTAACATGGGCGACCGCGACGTGTTTATCGACGAAGAAGACGGCTGGACCGTAGTGACCGAAGATGAACTGCCCTCGGCACAGTGGGAACATACCTTCCTGATGACCGAAAATGGTCTTGAAATTCTTACGCATTAAAACGGGTACATCTGAAGCCGAATTACGCGGGCTGCCAGCCGGCATGCATTGCGTTTCCAGTATGACCCCTTAGCATCACGAAAACAACATTTATGACAACAATTCTTGCAATAGAATCGAGTTGCGATGATACTTCAGCTGCCGTTCTGCGCGATGGTTTGTTGCTTAGCAACGTAACAGCCAGCCAGTCGGTTCACGAACTGTATGGTGGGGTAGTGCCCGAGTTGGCATCGCGCGCCCATCAGCAAAACATTGTGCCGGTGGTGAATGTGGCATTGCAAAAGGCCGGAGTGACGAAAGAAGAACTTTCGGCCGTAGCCGTAACCCTTGGTCCCGGTCTGATGGGCTCACTGCTCGTCGGCGTGTCCTTTGCCAAAGGTCTCGCCACCGCTCTGGGCATTCCCCTTATCGAGGCCAATCACCTGCAAGGTCACATTCTGGCCCATTTCATTCAAACGCCCGACGAACAGAACGAAGTGCCTCCCTATCCCTTCCTGTGTCTGTTGGTGAGCGGTGGTAATTCACAAATTGTTAAGGTAAATGCCTACAATGATTTGGAAATTCTGGGACAAACCATCGACGATGCCGCCGGTGAAGCCATGGATAAATGTTCAAAGGTAATGGGCTTTGGCTATCCTGGCGGACCGATTATCGACCGTCTGGCACGTCAGGGCAATCCCGAGGCCTACACTTTCAGTAAACCCCACATCGCAGGTTTAGACTATAGTTTCTCCGGACTGAAAACCTCCTTCCTCTATTTCCTGCGCGACCAAGTGAAACTTGACCCCGACTTTGTGGAACACCACAAAGAAGACCTCGCTGCCTCGCTCGAAAAAACCATTGTCGACATTCTCATGAAGAAACTCGACTTGGCTGTGAAGCAAACCGGTATCAAGCATGTGGCACTTTCGGGCGGCGTATCGGCCAATACCGCACTGCGCGAAGCATTCAAGCAACGCGCCGAACGAAAAGGATGGAACATTTACATTCCTAAATTCTCGTACACCACCGACAATGCAGCCATGATAGCCATTACTGGCTACTTCAAATACCAGGATGCCGACTTCTGTCCGATCGACAAACCTGCCTATTCACGAACTACATTATAATATATACCCGTAAATACCCTATTAAGCATGGATTTAGACCTGAAACTTGTAAGTAAAGACATCAATGAAATTCTGTGGCGCGAGTGCAAAACGCTCTCAACGGCCGAAAGCTGCACAGCAGGTCGCATCGCCAGCGTCATTACCGCTGTTCCCGGTAGCTCAAACTACTACAAAGGCGGATTGATTTGCTATGCCGATGAGGTAAAAACCAATATCCTTGGCGTAGATGCCCAGGTAATTGAAGAACAAACTCCCGTGTGCGAAGAAGTAGTTCGCCAAATGGTAGTGGGTTCAAACAAACTTTTCGGCACTGATTATGCCGTAGCTATCAGCGGTTATGCAGGCCCCGGCGGCCCGGACGGTGGTAAATCGGGCGTTATCGTCGGCACTATCTGGATTGCCGTTGGTCACGAAGGAAATATCGTAACGCGCATGATTGAAGAAGACAATGGTCGCGACATGAACCTTTCGTCTGCCACTTCAGTAGCCATGCACATGCTGCTCGACTTCATCAAGGCCGAAGAAGAAGGTGCTGCTGAATAAATCCTGACCCTTCAACTCGATATAGAAGTCGTCTAAACTTTTCTGACGAAGATTGATATGGAGATTTATCTCTTCTAAATTCAATCTTCACCTTTATTTTGGGCCGTTTTCTGATCTTTCATCAGTCATGTAGCTCGCTACACTCCTTCTTCAAGGCCCAAAAACGCCTCAAAAATTAAGGCGAATCTTGAATTTCATAAAAGTTCAGACGACTTCATTTTTATCTCGAAACTCATAAAAACGAGTAGGCGTTAAACAGCTTAAGCTTGCTGTTTAGCCCCTACTCGTTTTTTTTGTATGTTTCTTGTCAACCTCTTTTTGGGCGAAAACGATTTTGGAATTTAAAGTCCATGAAAGCGTTGTGTTCTTCGTCATGAACCTAACCGTAATGCCTTTTCTTGTTCTTTGGGTGCGTTTAATGTATTCGGTATGCTCTCCGTTTGCAGTTTCATCGTTTTTTGAGATTCGATATTAACAACTATCTTAATATTATTAAAAAAAGTAATTACTGCTTCTACTTGCATAAACTGACGGAGCAAGCGCAACAATGTCTGTTGTTGTTGTGATTTTGAAAACGCTGATCTTCAATAGTTCCAAGGTTGTTGAAACAAGCTCGGAAGAAAATTCAACAAGCTCGGAACTAATTTTAACAAGCACGGAACTAATTTCAACAAGCTCGGAACTAAATCCGACAATCGCGGATAAAAATTGGGAGATAAGCCGGATTGTGTTCAGAAAGAGGGAATGTAAGCACAAAAAATAGGATGGATTGTTGGTATAATTTAGCTTATGGCATAGCTCTACAATTAACAGTTACCTCGGAGTGAGCGCAGCGGAGGGTGGGGTTGAGGCTTATGGGGAATCTTACGATAGCTATAAATTGCCATTATGTATTTGATTATTTTTGATTATCAGCAAAAAAAAGTGAGGTAAGTTTTGTTAGTTCACAAAAATGTTGTAATTTTGCACCCCGTAAAAGGAATGTCATCCGCATTGGGTTAATATAAGAATACCACCCCAAGATTACGCAACAACAACTTCTGAAACCCCAATGGCGAGAGAATAGTACATGTCCTAACGCATTTCATATACAACAGAAACAAAGCGAAAGCAATGTCTAAGATTTGTCAAATTACAGGAAAGAAGGCCATGATTGGCAACAACGTTTCGCACTCGAAGCGCCGCACAAAGCGTTCGTTTGACGTAAACTTGTTTACTAAGAAATTCTACTATGTTGAGCAGGATTGCTGGATCGTACTCCGTATCAGCGCTGCAGGTTTGCGCCTGATCAACAAAATTGGCTTGGATGCCGCTCTCAACAGCGCCGTAGCCAAAGGATATTGCGATTGGAAAAATATTAAAGTAATCGGATAAAACGTAGAATACAATGGCTGGAAAGAAAGCTAAAGGCAATCGCGTTCAGGTTATCCTCGAATGCACTGAAATGAAAGAAAGTGGACTTCCCGGAACTTCTCGTTACATCACGACGAAGAACCGCAAGAACACTCCCGAGCGTTTGGAGTTGAAGAAATACAACCCCATCCTCAAACGTATGACCATCCACAAAGAAATTAAATAAACCAGATAAACCATGGCAAAGAAAACAGTCGCAACGCTCCAGGAAGGTAAAACTGACGGACGTTCTTACACCAAGGTCATTAAGATGGTGAAGAGCCCCAAAACTGGTGCTTACATTTTCGATGAACAGATGGTGCCCAACGAAGCTGTTAAAGACTTCTTCAAGAACTAATCTGACACATTGATGAATTGTCTGACTATTGGTCATCTTTCGATGTCGTAGTCGTACACGATAATGTAATATGCCTCTTGTACTGCATACTTATGCGGTATGAGAGGTTTTTTATTTACATTATCTTCCGAATGCTCTGTAAATGCAGCCTGTCAATGCTTTGCAACAGCTTTGTAGTACCACTGTCTAAGGGCGTTTGCAACGTAGATATTTAGCTGATTGATAGCTTGTATTTCAGTGTTTTTTTGTAAGTTTGCAAAAACATAAATATTTTTTTGCTGTGCCGGGTTTTAAAATAAACGGAAGGGCGGACAATGCGAAATGAAAAGCCCTGTAACAGCAAACATAATAACATTAACACATGGGTTTATTTAGCATTTTTTCAAAAAAAGAAAAGAAGGAAACGCTGGATGCGGGTTTGGAAAAAACCAAAGCCAGTTTTTTTGGCAAACTCACACGTGCCATTGCCGGAAAATCGAAAGTTGATGATGAAGTATTAGACCGCCTTGAGGAAATTCTCATTACCTCAGATGTGGGCGCTGATACGACCGTCGATATCATTCGTCGCATTGAAGAACGTGTGGCACGCGATAAATACGTCAGCACCAGCGAATTGCATACCCTTTTGAAAGAAGAAATTGCTGAATTGCTGACCAAAAGCGGTAATGACGATGTCGAAGGTTTCGACATTCCGCAAAACAAAAAGCCTTACGTGATTATGGTGGTAGGTGTGAATGGTGTGGGTAAAACCACAACCATCGGTAAATTGGCCTACCAGTTTAAACAAGCCGGATTGAAAGTGGTACTCGGTGCAGCCGATACGTTCCGTGCAGCAGCCGTTGAACAACTCGTAATTTGGGGAGAACGGGTTGGTGTGCCCGTTGTTAAGCAACAAATGGGTAGCGACCCTGCCAGTGTGGCCTACGACACCATCAGCTCGGCAAAAGCCAATGATGCTGATGTCGTTATTATCGACACCGCCGGACGTTTGCACAATAAAATCGGCTTGATGAATGAGCTGACCAAAATTAAAAAGGTAATGCAAAAGGTGGATGCTACTGCCCCCGACGAGGTGTTGCTCGTGCTTGACGGAAGTACCGGACAAAATGCTTACGAACAGGCTAAACAGTTTATCAAAGCCACCGAAGTTACGGCCCTGGCCATTACCAAACTCGATGGCACAGCCAAGGGTGGCGTGGTTATCGGCATTTCGCATCAGCTGCAAGTGCCCGTTAAGTACATCGGTCTGGGCGAAAAAATGACAGATTTGCAACCTTTCAATCGCCGCGAATTCGTGGAATCGCTTTTCCAGGGTCAAAGCATCTGATTTAGCAGATAAGCTCATCACAAACTCACACAGCGCACGCTGCCAGGCAACGCTGTCAGCAAGGTCAAAACAATCTATATAAATTCGAAATAAATGCGTACCGTAGATATTATAACCATGGGATGCTCAAAGAATCTCGTTGATTCAGAGCAACTGCTTAACCAGTTCAAGGAACATGGCTTTGAAGTGTATCACAATCCCGATAACACGCACGGCGACATTGCAGTAATCAATACTTGCGGCTTCATTGCAGATGCAAAGGAAGAAAGTATCAATATGATTCTGGAGCTTTGCGAGCAAAAAGAAGAAGGTTTGCTCAAAGCCGTGTATGTAATGGGTTGCCTGTCGGAACGATACATTGACGAACTGCGCGAGGAAATTCCGCAGGTCGATAAATTCTATGGTAAGTTCAACTGGAAAGAATTGCTCAACGACCTTCATAGCGAGTACAACACGGCAACCCTTCAGCAGCGTGTAATTACCACGCCGAAGCATTATGCTTATCTGAAAATATCTGAAGGTTGCGACCGTAGTTGCGCTTACTGTGCCATACCCATTATTACGGGTAAGCACGTGAGCCGTCCGATGGAGGAAATTTTAGACGAAGTACGCCGTTTGGTGTCAGAAGGCGTAAAGGAATTCCAAGTTATAGCCCAGGAACTGACGTATTACGGTATCGACCTGTATCACGAACAGCGTTTGCCCGAACTCATTGAGCGCATGGCCGAAATTCCCGGTGTCGAATGGATTCGTCTGCACTACGCTTATCCCACGCATTTCCCCATGGATTTGCTCCGCGTAATGCGCGAACACGACAATGTGTGCAAGTATCTCGACATAGCCCTCCAACACATATCCGACCACATGCTCAAGCGCATGCAGCGCCACATTACCAAACAGGAAACGCTCGATTTGATAGCAAAAATCCGCGAGGAAGTGCCCGGCATCACGTTGCGCACCACGCTTATGGTAGGTTTCCCCGGCGAAACGGAGGAAGACTTCAACGAACTCATGGAGTTTGTCGGTGCGGTAGGCTTTGAGCGTATGGGCGCATTCGCTTACAGCGAGGAAGAAGGCACGTATGCCGCATTGAACTACGAAGACAATGTACCCGAGGAGGTGAAGGAAAGCCGACTGAACGACCTTATGCTTTTGCAGGAGAGCATTTCGACCGAAATATCTGAAGCAAAAGTGGGACAGACGTTCCGTGTGATTATTGACCGCCACGAAGGCGATTACTTTGTGGGACGCACCGAAATGGATTCGCCCGAAATTGACTGCGAAGTACTGATACCCGCTAATCATGCCCCCGAAATTCAGATTGGCTGCTTCTACCAGGTAACGATTACCGAATCAACAGAATTTGACCTCTTCGGTGAACTTGCTGCCCATGAATAATAAAGATTTCTTGAATGCGCTGGCACTTCGCACAGGTATGAATGCAAAAACCGTGCAGAAAGCAACTCAGACACTGATTGGCGAATTTGTCGAACGGCTTGATGCCGATACGTCGCTTTCTGTACAAGGATTCGGACAGTTCGAAGTAAAGAAAAAGAAAGAGCGCATCGCAGTGAACCCTGCAACGAAACAACGAAAATTGATTCCGCCAAAGTTGGTGCTGGCCTTTAAACCCAGTGCCGTGCTCAAGGAAAAATTGAAATAATCCCCCCTGTAAGCTGATGAAGAAAAAAATACTCCTGCAGGATTTGGCCGATTTCCTGGACTTGCGCGAAGGCTTGGGAAAACGCGAAGCAGACAACTTTGTACGTTGCTTCTTTGAAGTAATCGAAGATGGTCTGTTTCAAGATAAATTTGTAAAAATCAAAGGCTTCGGTACCTTTAAACTGGTGGCTGTCAGTGAACGCGACAGTGTCAATATCAATACAGGAGAGCGTTTTCTTATCAGCGGACATACCAAGATTTCTTTTACCCCCGACACCGCTATGAAGGAGTTGGTAAACCGTCCGTTTGCACACTTTGAATCGGTTGATTTGAGCGACGATACGGATGTGTCGGAGTTTGAAGAAATCGACCAGCAAATGAGTACCGAGGAAGACGAGGCCGACTTAGATGCCGATGATACTGATTTGACAGAGGAAGAGGATGACGACTTGAATCCTGACAATGCCGACGATTCGGCTGATGAGGCTGAAGATGAAACCGACGAGGAGGAGGCTTCGGATAAATCTGCGCCGGTTGATGCACCGGCGGCGGCTGATAAATCGCTTAACGATGAAGCGGCTGACGAAGAAGATGGTTTGGAAGAAGTTGAAGCAGGATGTCCGCAGCCCATTGAAAACGGCAACGAGGGCGATGAACACAATCAGCCTGCCGAAGCCGACAACGCTGCTGCCAATGGGGTGGAACTAACCAGTGTGGTCATGATTGACGACGACAATGAGGAAGCCGATTCGTCCGATAATCACCAAACAGTTCAACAAATGGTTGCTGATAAGGCACACACTGCCGAACACAATGATACGGCAGATGCTGATGGTGCAGAGGAAGAAATTCAAGTCACCGTGCCCCGAACCATTTCGTCGCATACCGACGATGATAAAGCCTTTCACCAATCAGCCGACATGGGCTACACTTATGTCGAAGTACCCTCCAGACGCAAACGCAACTGGTGGAAAATTTCGATGCTCCTGCTCTGTCAGCTGCTCATCATGACTGTGTGCTATTTTGCCGGCTATTACCGCGTGCTTTGTCCGTGTAGCTACACCTATCTCGACAAGGTGATGGGTGTGAATCATCCGGCTGTAAGCCTTGCTGCAACAGCTGATTCAGCATTGGCCCGCAAAGTGGACGTGGATGGTGCCGACAGCGTAAAAACCAAGCAAATGGCAGCTGATACAGCGAAACTTGCTGCCAAAACAGCGGATGGTGCAGCCGATACGGTGCAGCATGCCCGTGAAAAGACGGAAGCACAGTCTAAGGAAACGGCTAACGAAGCAACAGACAAAAAAACTGAACGTCCCGCATTTCATGTGGTGAAACGTGGCGATAATTTGTCGGTTATTTCCCGTAAATATTACGGAAGCGACCGCATGGTGTCAGCCATCATGAAGCACAACAAAATCAAGGATGCCAATAATATTCACTTAGGCATGAAGTTAAAATTGCCATAGTATTTGCGCTTTTGCCCTTCATTCTGTTGATGTTTTTTGCAAGGAATAGCCCCTTGCATTCTTCAAAATGACAGCATGAAAACCATTTCAATCGCTGCATTCGGCGCCGTTTCCCGACAAATCGTCAAACACACACTGCCGATTCCTGCTCAAAAACTTATCTTTGGATTTTTAGAATTGAAAAATAAGGCTTATCTTTGCAGTATGATTGAACTCTCTCGACATATTGAAAGCTTATTGTTACATCATGACTGCGTAATAGTTCCCGGTTTAGGCGGATTTGTTACGCAGTATGTGCCTGCGCGCCGAATTGAGGAAGAATTCCTCTTTTTGCCGCCCTATCGCAGTGTGGGCTTTAATCAGCAGCTCGTTTTGAACGACGGGTTGCTCGTTCAATCGTACATGAAAGCCTATGGCACTTCGTATCCTGATACGCTCAAACTCATTGACAGTGCAGTGCGCGAGCTGAAGGAAGAACTGCAGGAAAAAGGCGAGTACGAATTGTCGGGAATCGGTACACTCAGCATGGGTATTGGCGAACAGTATAACTTCACGCCTTGCAAGGCTGGAGTGGTGTCGCCCGAACTTTATGGTTTGGATTCGCTTTCCTTGAAGCGTTGGGATGCAAAAGCCAACAATGCTGTTGACGGCGAACAGCCTGCCGAGCGTCAAAAGAAACTCCAGGTGAAGCGTACTGAAAAGAATTACACCATCAGCATCAGTCGCGAAATTGTGAATTATGCTGCTGCTGCCGTGGTGGCTGTGTTCTTCTACTTTGTGTGGGCTACTCCGGTGTCGAACTCTACATCGGTTGATACGCAGGCAGCTTCCGTAGTTTACGAGCAGCTGTTCTCGAACGTACAGACGAACAGTCAGACAATCATTCCAAAACCCGTTCCGGTGGCTGAACCGAAGTCTGTTCCGGCTACGACTGAAACTTCGGCAGCAGAACCAACTGCTTCGAAAACTGAAACGACTTCGAAACAGCCTGTAGCAGTTGCTGCAAAGCCGACAGGAAAGTTTACCTTGGTGTTGGCCAGTGCTGTACCGAAACAGAGTGCTGAAAAGTATGTGCAAAAACTGAAAGACGAGGGCTTTAAACATGCAGATCTTTATGTGAATGGGCGGATGGTCAGAGTGATTAACGGACACTATGCTACCGAAACCGAAGCTCAACACGCCTTGCAGCAATTCAAAAAACAAAAAGCCTTTGCAGATGCCTGGGTGCTGAAGTTAAAATAGGAATTAGGACAAACAGAGTGAGCACTCATCCTAATTCCTATTTTTTCTTTATGAAGTCGTCTGAACTTTTATGAATTTCAAGATTTGCCTTAATTTTAGAGGCGTTTTTGGGCCTTGAAGAGGGAGTGTAGCGAGCTACACGACTGATGAATGGTCAAAAAACGGCCAAAAAGAAAGGTGAAGATTGAATTTAGAAGAGATAAATCTCCAAATCAAATCTTCGCCAGAAAAGTTTAGACGACTTCTATAAGTACTTGCATTTGAAAACCTTTATATTCTCGCTTTCACTTCATTCCTAATAAATTCCACGATATGAAACGCATTCGCTGTCCTAAATGTGACGAAGCTATACAATTTGACGAAACTAATTACGAACCCGGTCGCATTCTCGTGTTTGTATGTCCGGCTTGTAATAAACAGTTTAAAATTCGTATGCCGCAACCTAAACCCGCTGATGAACCGACTGACGAGGAACCCGAAGAACCCGTACGCGGCAAATTGGTTGTGATTGAAAATGCCTTTCATTTCAAACAGGAAATTCCACTTTATGCAGGGGAAAATGTGGTAGGCAGATATGTGAAGGGAACTAAGGCTAATGCTGCCATTAAAACCGTTGACCCCAGCATCGATACCACACACTGCATCGTAACTGTGCGCGTGAAGGCAAACGGCCAGGTGCAGTTTATTTTGCGCGATGCTCCGTCGAACACGGGAACTTTCCTGCAAAACGAAATTCTCGGTGACAAAGATCGCGTGGTTATCAACGATGGCGACATTATCACCATTGGGGCTACAACCATGATATTACGAACCAATTTCGACGACGAAGAATAATTCATTTTCATTCAGCGTCTGTTTGTTTCTCAGCTCGTTGGGATATTTACCTAACGGTTGGGAAACAAGCAGACGTGATTTTTTTAAAAAAATCATGTTGAGAAAAATTTGTTGTTTATTCACAGCTCTTTGTACAGTCATGCTGCTGTTCGGCATCACTGCAACTGCGGCAAGTCACAACCGTTTGACAGGGCTGCTTCGGCCGACTAATGCTTCCGGCATTGCGACGGCAGCACATCATCTATGCCACAGAAACGACAGCTCAGTCGTAGCTGCTCAGCGTCCGTTTGAAGGCCACTTTTTCAGTAAGGAGTTGGGCGTGCACCTGCACCTGAATTTGTACGAGGAAAATTTGTTTGTGCCGGGTTCCGAGTTCTTGGGCAACGTTCATGGATATATGCACCAGGGCATTTATGGTACCTGGATGCTGATAAAGCACGAAATAAAGGGGAACAAGGCCTTTCTGCGTTTCAGTAATGACATTGGTTCCGACTCGCAAAATATTGAGTTTGAACAAGTGTCTGACAGTGTTTATCATTTGCGTACGGTCAATGGCAATGCCCTGCGCAAGGCAGTGGGCCGCAAGCTGGTTAAAGTGCCCGATGAAATGGATTTTCGCCGCCAGTGACAAAGAGTTGCAGCTTAGGGCGGTGAGTAGCCGCAAACTGTGAATGAACCATGAAATTTCGAATTCGCCTTCGGCAAGTGTTGCAAAGTTTGCGAAGTACCTTTCTTCCCAGATTTTGCTGTGTGTGCGGTAAACGTCTGCGAAGTAACGAGGAACACACATGCGTGCAGTGTTTGCTTAAGTTGCCTTTGACACGCATCAAAGGACAGCGGAACAATATCATTGAACGCATCATGTGGGACGATGTGGTAATGACGCAGCGTGCCAACAGCTATCTGTACTATTATCCGCAAACCAATACTTGCAACCTGTTTTTTGATTTTAAATACCATAATCGACCCGACATAGCTGTGGCCTATGGTAAACTTATGGCCGAAGATTTGATGGATACCGGCTTTTTCGATGGTATCGATTTGCTGGTGCCCATCCCCTTGTCGAAGCGCCGTTTCAAACAGCGAGGTTACAACCAGAGTGAGCGACTGGCTTATGGCGTAAGTTTGGTAACCGGCATACCCATTGATACGAAGTCGGTAATCAGGGCGGCCGATAATCCGACGCAAACGCACTTGCAAACCTATGAACGTCAGGAAAATGTGAAGGACATATTCCGGGTGGTGAATGCTGCCGATATACGGGGTAAACACCTGCTCCTGATTGACGACATGATTACTACTGGCAGTACGCTCAAAGCCTGTGCGAGGAGTTTGATTCTTGCGGCTGGAGTGAAGGTAAGCGTCCTGACGCTGGGTACTTCGGCCAAAAACAAGTTGCGGGTGTTCCCTGACTTGAGGTAAGATTCTTTTAAAAAATATTTGTAACTACGATGTAGCGTTCTACTTGTGATTTTAATAAGTAAAACGCTGCATCGTAGTTAATTTTTTGCAGTTTAGCCTTAAAAACAATCTCTATATGAAGGCAATGCTTAAAATCAACGTATTTTTGTGGTCATGAAGAAATCAACGATTTGGACCATAGCCATCGTGATAGGCATTTCGTTCATCACGTTGCTCTTCCTGCAAACGAAATATTTAAAGGAAGTCATAAATATGCGCAAGGAGCAGTTTGACGAGTCCGTTACCCGGAGTCTTTATCAAACAGCTCGCAACCTGGAATTGGAGGAAACCAAACAGGGACTTGAAGAACAATTCCATCAACATGCATCGGGTATGCCCGATTCGCTCGACATGGCGCACCCCCATGCCGTGCGCAAGCCTACGCCTCACACCAGCATTCCGGTGAATGTGACCAAGGGTATATTCCTGGATAATCTGAATGCCAACTCTGTGAGCGAGTCTGTGCGCGATTCGGTGCGCAAACGCTTCATCAATCAGAAAGCATTGCTCAATGAAGTGGTTTACTCCATATTATATAAGGCGAGCGACAAACCCTTGGCAGAGCGCATCGACTTTCGAAAACTCGACAGTGACTTGCGAGCTGAGCTGCGAAGCAACGGTATCAACATCGACTATCACTTTTATGTAACGACTTCGGACGGACGCGAGGTGTATCGATGTGCTGACTATCAGCCTGAAGGTGAGGAGAATGCTTATCGTCAGGAACTTTACCCTAACGACCCGCTGGCACAGACCGGTTTGCTTTACATTCACTTCCCCGAAATGCAGAAGTATCTGTTTGCTTCGGTGCAGTTCATGATTCCGGCTATCATCTTTACGCTGATATTGCTCATCATCTTTATCTTTACGATTTACACGATTTTCAGGCAGAAACGCTTGTCGGAGATAAAGAACGACTTTATCAATAACATGACGCACGAGTTCAAAACGCCCATTTCTACCATTTCGCTGGCTGCGCAAATGCTGCGTGACCCGTCGGTGGGCAAGAGTGAGGCTATGTTTAACCATATATCGGGTGTCATTGTAGATGAAACCAAGCGACTGCGCTTTCAGGTGGAGAAGGTGCTGCAAATGTCGATGTTTGACCGTAAGGCTGCCACTTTTAAGCGTAAAGAACTTGATGCAAACTTGCTGGTACAGGATACGGTTAATACTTTCCGACTGAAAGTTGAAGCTACGGGAGGAACGATTGATACGCACCTCGATGCGGATGATAGCATTGTGTTTGTCGATGAAATGCACTTTACCAATGTGATATTCAACTTGATGGATAACGCGGTGAAGTATAAGGCTCCTGATCGAGACTTGCAGCTCTTTGTGTCTACTTACAACGAGTCGAGCCGGATGGTAATAGCTATCGAGGACAATGGTATCGGCATTAAACGCGATGACTTGAAAAAGATTTTCGACAAGTTCTATCGCGTGCATACTGGCAACCGCCACGATGTGAAGGGCTTTGGCTTGGGCTTGGCATACGTACACAATGTGGTTAAGGCATTGGGCGGAACCATTCATGCTGAAAGCGAACTTGGCAAAGGTACGAAGTTTATCATTTCGTTGCCTATCATGGGGCAGGATTGAGGTTGCTTGAATAGATGTGGGCTGCTTCACCTTTGGTCAACTTTAAACTGTAAATAATAAAAATAATATATTAAAAATCGAATGATTATGATGACGAACGAAGAAAAAATGAAAATACTCCTTTGCGAGGACGATGAAAACTTGGGTATGTTGCTGCGCGAATATTTGCAGGCTAAGGGTTACGATACGGAACTCTGCCCCGATGGCGAAGCTGGTTACAAGGCATTTACGCAGAACAAGTATGACCTTTGTGTGCTTGACGTGATGATGCCTAAGAAGGATGGTTTCAGCCTGGCACGCGACATTCGCCAGATTAGCGAGGAAACGCCTATCATCTTCCTTACGGCAAAGACGCTGAAGGATGATATTCTCGAAGGTTTCCGTCTGGGTGCCGATGACTACCTGACTAAGCCTTTCTCTATGGAAGAGTTGACTTTCCGTATTGAAGCTATTTTGCGTCGTGTTCGCGGTAAAAAGAACCGTAACCGTACGCACTATAAGATTGGTTCGTTCACTTTCGACACGCAGAAGCAAATTTTGGCTCGTGGCGAAAACCAGACCAAACTTACTACGAAGGAAAGCGAATTGCTGAGCTTGCTTTGCGCACACGCTAACGAAATTCTGCAGCGTGACTATGCCCTTAAAACCATCTGGATTGATGATAATTACTTCAATGCGCGTTCGATGGACGTGTATATCACGAAGTTGCGTAAGCACCTCAAGGACGACGAGAATGTGGAGATTATCAACATTCACGGCAAGGGTTACAAACTCATTACTCCCGATCCTGAGGCTTAATTTCAATCAGGCAATAGCTGTTTGATAAAGCATTCAAATAGCCTAAACGTTTACTGCGAAAGTATCTTGCAACGTTCCCAAGGGTCGGGTGTAAGTTACTTTCGCAGTTTTTTATGCGCTTTTTGTCTTAAAAAATGCTGTTTGTCGTTTTTTTAGATGTATCCGTCACATGAGTGCAATAAAATTAGTATTTTTGCCGTGACTATCTGATGCAAAACAAACTATTTATTATATCCCCTTTCACACGAATGAAACGCAACTTATTATTCCTACCTCTGTTATTGCTGACATTTTGCACCCTGTTTCAGGCTTGCGACGACGATGAAACTTATGCTGACAAGCGTAAACGTGAGTCGAAGCAGATTAAAGCCTTCATCAAGTCGGGTGTTCAGGTAAAAGATGATGAGTCGGGTGAGTATCTGCTCAATGTGCCCGGTGACATCAAGGTGATTTCAGAAAGCGAATTTTATCAGAACGATTCAACCACCGATGTTTCGAAAAACGAATACGTTTATTTTTCGAATACGGGCGTGTATATGCAAATACTTCAAAAGGGTAAAGGCAAAAGAATGGAAGATGGCGATTCAGAACGTATTCTGACGCGATATACTGAGTTTAATATTTCGACCGACAGTATCCAGTCGACAAACCAGTTGGCTTCCAGCGAAATGGTGCCGGACGTAATGACTTGCACGAATACGCTTGGCACTTTCTCTGCCAGCTTCGTACAGGGAATGATGTTCAATCTGTACAACTCGGCTGCAGTTCCTCCAGGATGGCTTGTTCCGCTGTCGTACATCAACCTTTCGCGCGTTGACGATGGTACGCTGGCTCATGTGCGTTTGATTGTTCCAAGTTCGCAAGGTCAGGCCAATGCTTCGGCTAACGTATATCCGTGCTTTTACGAAATAACCTATCAGCGCGGTCGTTGATTGGCTAAGGCACTTCACAAAGAATTCAAACAAAAAAGGTTCAAGTTCACTCATAGCGAGTGGCTTGAACCTTTTTTGATGGGGTTAGTGTGCGAGTTCTATGGATGGGTCAGTAGCAAAAATGTGTGTGGCTGTAGCATTTGGGTGAGGCAAAACATAGCTGAATCGTACATTTTGATAATCGGCAAGAGATAAAATGTTATATCCCGATTTCATTTTTTTTGTACGTTGTAAAAAGTATGCTGAAAATACTGTAAATCAGGAGATTCAGACACTTTTTTAGAGGCTGAAAAATATCGAGGTGCGATATTAGGTGCTCCAAAAATTTGGATTTCGGCTTGTACTTGTTGTATCTTTGCAACCACAATAAAGGCAACACTGCAGCATTGATAAGCTGCATATTAGCCTAAACGGATGAAAAAACAATATTCCTTATTTATTCATTCAGCGTTCTTTGACATGGTGTTACAACAGAAAGTAAGTCAGGTAGACCTGTCTGAAACCCGGGATGCGTTGTTGAGTTTTACCACACGCTTTTATGACTGAGCACAAGAAAATAGATACAAAAAAAGCAGGAACGAAGCGCCTTTGCTGGCAACTTCGTTCCTGCTGTGATTAGGTTATTTAAATACGGCACTTATTGTATTAGTTGGCCATATTGAATTGTCCGATTGTTTGTAACTTGTTAATCTGGCTGCGGAGGCTCTGACATTTTGCACCATTACCCATAGCCTGATAACGCTTGAGCTGATACTTCAGCATGCTAATCATTTTGTTGTTGTCCATCTTTTTTTACGTCTTGTGGCCTCCGCCTTTCGGAGACCGGTTATTACTATTCTTTTAAATCCAATGCAAAGGTAGCTCTTTAAAAGGGGGCGAGCAAGTTTTTTCGATAAATACTTGCCTTTTGTAACTATTTATTAGTATCAAAGGCGTTATCTGCAAGGTGCTAATGGCAATGGAGGGGCAAAGAAATGTAATGCTGTGCCGGGAGGCAAGCTGACAAGGCATGGGGCGGAACTGCAAAGCACAAGGATTTCGTTGAGCGGACAGACACGCACACCGAAAGGTTTGTTCATTTTCGTAAAAAATGGCTTTTTAGTGGGTTGGAAACCGCAAAATACGTAATAATATCCTTAAAAATGTTCAGTTTTACGAAAATATTTTGCATATTTAAAATAGAAAGCGTATATTTGTGGAACGAAACGCAACACTGTATGGTCAGTATTTACATACTACCCTTACAGCAGCGAAAATATACAAAAGGTAATAGTGTTTTTTAGGTAAATGACGAAAGAGGCTGTATCCGCCGTGAGGCTTGTTACAACAGAAAGTAAGGCAGGTAGGCCTGTCTGAAACCCGGATGCATTGTTGAGTTTTACCACACGCTTTTCCGACTGAGCCAGTGTTCTATTCGTCCTTTGTGCTAGAGGCCGCCAGGATGTCTTTAATTCCTTTCTTAAGAGCCTTGAATAGGTTCTTGAGTATGACGAACAACAGGTGAAGTCCGATTACGAGGTAGCGCAACAAGAACTTGCTGCCAAAAATGACATAGTGAATGACTAACGTCTGATTTAAATCTATTTTGGGAGCAAACTTCCGATAGCTCTTCAGCCAAAGCAAGGGAAGGATTACACCTGCTGCAAGGTAAAGTATGACCCAAATCCAGTTGTTTGCGGGAGTAATGACTACGGGGTGTCCGCCAACAGCTTCCCATGGCAAGTCGTAGAACCATACTTTGAGTGCGCTTACAACCTTGAACGCTACAAGGTGGAATGCAAATATGTAAAGTGTATGTTCGCCAATATAAGCGAACGTGCGCTTTATCAGGCCGGGATGGCGGTCAATCCATGCAGATATGTAGGTGAACATAACGAAGGCTGCAATGGCAGGTAGGGGTAGGGAAATGAACTGTGTGAAGTTGGGATTCCATACCATGCTCGATGGAAAGAAGCATGAAGCTAACAGTAAAATTGTGCCCGAGGTTAATGCCGTTTTCCAGTTGAGCTTGTCGCACACTTCATATTGTTTAAGTAAAAAGCCGGCTGTCATGAATGCCATGCCCATCAGTTCGCGGTAGCCTCCCTGTGCTACACCCGTCAGGTTCAGGTGTGTCGTGGTTTTCCATGTTATCAGCAACAATGTGATGAACAGCACACCCCATGCTGTGTGCTTGTAATCGTGTAACTGCGCAGAACGGTTGAGTAACTTGAACATAAGCAGAAAACCAATGCTAGCCAGCAATAAGGCACGGAAAAACCAGAATGCACCGCAAAGAAATTGATCGTAGCCCGACATGTTGGACACAATGCTCCATGCGTGCTGTGAGAATTGCTGCCACGTATAAGGGTGGGTAACCCCACCTCCTGCATTGCCATAGGTTTCGCTCAGTATGCCTAAAGGAAATAGCACATTGTGAATGAGCAGAAAGAACAGACTCCAGCGCACAAAAGGCAGATACAGCCCCTTGAAACGGTGCACAATATAGGTCCGTTCGTCCGTCAGGTATTTGGTATTAAAGAAATAACCTGCACAGATAAAAAAGATGGGTACATGAAATATAAACACAAAGTTAAACAGCCATCCGCTGATGCCCGCATGTGAAAGCACCACGCAGATGATGGCTATGGCTTTGAGAATGGAAAATTTCGTTTCGCGCATAGGTGTTAATATCCATTTAGAGTGAACGAACTGAGCAGAAGCAGTTCTGAATCAGGTTATCCCTTGGGATGTTCCTCGTCGGATTGCTGAATGAGTATATTCATGTCGTCGTATCCGGATTCTTTTTTATCGCATTCCACAAAGGGAGTCAGGAAATGCAGTAACCAGCCTTTGGCGCGGCGCCATTTGCTCCACTGCTTCCATCTTTCAGGGGTAAGCAGGAAACAACGGTTGTCACGGTCGAAGTAGAAGATGGATTGTAGTTCCTGTGTGGTGTAAGGGTCGTTGATGAGCAGATTGCATTCGTAGTCGAACGACAAACTGCGACTGTTCAAGTTTGCACTTCCGACGAAAGAGTAAGTACTATCAACCATCATGATTTTGCTATGGTGAAATCCTCCTTGAAAGAAGTAGACCTTTACACCTGCCTTCATCAGTTTGTGTACGTTATACTCAACGATACGTGGTGTGATGGGAATGTCGCTTTTTTCCGACACCATAATCTGTACATCAACTCCTCGTTTAGCTGCATTTTTTAGAGCCTTTTTCAGGTGGCGGCAGAGTGTGAGGTAAGGGTTGATAATCAGAATTTGTTTTTCAGCCGTGTTGATGGAGTGGATAAAGGTGTCGTGAATGATTCGCGGAGTGGCCTTAGGTACACGATTCACCACACCTACCTGTTTTGTACCGGCAGTAGGCGTAGTGTCTTGTTTGAGCATGCCGAAGTTCTGTCTGGCATCCTTTTCGCCCGGATAGTATTGTGGGCCATGAATGTTTTGTTTGGTTACTTTGTTCCAAAATTCCAGAAACACTCTTTGTAGTTCACCCACAGCATCACCTTCGACGCGTGTGTGCAAGTCACGCCACTCGCCGAATTCCGGTTTACCCATGATGTAATAGTCGGCCACATTCATACCTCCAGTATAGGCCACTTGACCATCGATAACCACGATTTTGCGGTGGTCGCGGTGAGCTATGTGGTTAAGGTAAGGAAAGCGTATGGGGTCGAATTCATAAATTTCGATACCTCGTGCCCGCAGGCTGTCAAGATGTCTGCGGCGCAACGGACGGTTGTTAGAGCTGTTGCCGAATCCATCGAAGAGCGCACGAACCTTTACGCCTTCGGCTGCTTTGTGAACCAAAAGCGTAAACAGTTCTTTCGAAATAGAGTCATTTCTGAAGTTGAAGTACTCTAGGTGAATGCTTTCTTTGGCTGCACGAATGGCGGGAAAAAGGTCGTCAAACTTTTCCTTTCCCGTTTTAAACACAACGATGCGGTTGTTGTTGGTAAACTTTACGTGATATTCATCTTGCAGAAAGTTTACGATACTTGAATCGCTAGGCGTTGTAGCTTTGCAGTTGGCAGCCAATGCCGGCAAATATAAAAAATAGCTCAATATAACAACCAGTAAAGTTTTTAAATAAGTCATTCTATTGTTTGCGTCAAATCATCGTTCTGAACGAATCAACCACCCCTAACAGCTGATTCTCCTCATCAACAACGAGTACAGAGTGAATTTTGTTTTGGTGCAGAATCTGTTCGATTTCCGTGATTTTAGTGTCGGGCGAAACCGTTTTGGGCGTTTTCGTCATGATGTCAGCCACGGTCAGTTTAAAGAAACTATCTTGTGAATTTTCCATGGCTCTGCGGATGTCGCCATCTGTGATGAGTCCCACCACTTTGTTGTTTTCCAAAGCCACACACAATCCCAGACGTCCGTTGCTGATATGAATCACAGCCTCGCCCAGTTTTGTGGCAGGATCAATTACCGGTAAATCCGTTTTTTGCATGACGTCGTTGGCTTTTGTCAACAAGCGTTTGCCCAAAGTGCCACCCGGATGATATTGCGCAAAGTCAGCAGCCTTGAAGTGGCGAGCCTCCATCAGCGCACAAGCCAGTGCATCACCCAGCGCCAACGCGGCAGTAGTCGACGAAGTAGGTGCCAATCCCAGCGGACAAGCCTCGCGGCTCACGCCCGCATTCAGGTGAGCCGAGGCATATTTGGCCAACAGCGATTCCGGATTGCCGCTCATGCCGATAACAGGAATCTGGTTTTCGAGCAGATAGGGTAAGAACCGAAGCAACTCGTCTGTTTGTCCGGAGTTGGAAATAGCCAATACCACGTCATTCTTTTGAATCACGCCCAAGTCGCCGTGAAACAAATCGAGCGGATTGATGAAAAAGCTCGGAGTACCGGTTGAAGAAAGCGTAGCAGCGATTTTGGCGCCGATATGTCCGCTTTTGCCAACACCGGTTACAATGAATTTGCCCTTACATTCAAGAATAATGCGGACAGCCTTGTCAAAGTCCTCGTTGATTTGCGGAATGAGGTCGAGTATTGCCTGTGCTTCGTCTTTCAAGCATTTAATGGCAGTTTCAATATGGTTGCTCATAGATGTAAAAGTCTGTTAGGGTAATAAGTAGGTGTTGAAACGTCATGTGTTACAGCAATGATTTCATCACCCCTTCAAAATCCTTGAGGAACAGCATGTTCGGTCCGTCGCTCAGTGCGTTGTCGGGGTCGGGGTGCGTTTCGAAGAAGTAGCCGTCAGCACCGAAAGCCTTAGCAGCCAATGCCATTTGCGGCACGAATTGGCGGTCGCCACCCGTTTTGCCTCCTGCACCTCCCGGGCGTTGCACCGAGTGTGTACAGTCCATAATTACATGGTCGGCATACTGTTTCATGAGTGGCAGGTTTCTGAAGTCAACTACCAAATTGTTGTAGCCGTAGATGTTGCCACGTTCGGTCAGCCACACCTCGCGAGCCCCTGCTTCGCGACATTTTTCAACCGGGTAACGCATGTCATCGCCCGATAGGAATTGCGCTTTTTTAATGTTGATGATACAGCCTGTTTGCGCTGCAGCAACCAACAAATCTGTTTGGCGGCATAAAAAGGCGGGAATTTGCAGAATGTCTACTACCTCGCCTGCAGCCGCAGCCTGATAGCTTTCGTGAATATCGGTAATGAGCGGAAGCTGGTATTTATTTTTTACGTCAGCCAGCATTTGCAGTCCCTTTTCCAATCCGGGGCCTCTGAACGAGTGGATCGAAGTGCGGTTAGCCTTGTCAAACGAAGCTTTAAAGTAAATCTCAGTTTGGTAAAGTTCTTTCAGTCTGACCAATTCAGTAGCCACAGTATCAAGCAATTCTGCCGATTCAATAACGCAAGGTCCTGCCAAAAATATAGGTGTCATAATTCGAATGCTAAGAATTTAGGTAGATTTTCCTCATCACCGTTTTTATGAAATTCGGAACGAGAAAAACAAATTATTCGGTTAAAATCAAAGCCCATGTTCGAGGTTCGAAAAGAGGCAAAATCAGCCTATTACCTCTAGTCCGGGAATGGTTTGCTTTCGCGTAAGCAAAGATACGTTATTAAATACCAAAAAGCAAGATTTCTGTTCTCGTTTTCCCTTTGCGCCCTTGTTTTTTCCCGACTTTATGCTCCGCAATGCCATATTCTGTGTCATTTGAAATGAATTTAACATATTATTGTTGTTAAACCTATTATTTTCCCGTAATTTTACACACTAAAATAGGAAAGACGAGTTCGTCTGAGGCATATTGCGTCTTGTTCAGGCTGTGTTTTGTAAAAAAAATAGCGGGCAGCCCAGTGCAACGCGTCTGTAGGTATAGCCTCCGTACTTACTCCGCAGATTTGCCTCTTTCGAGTCATTTAAAAACACTTTTTTAATAAATATGAAGTTACATCACACGCTGCTGTTGTCAGCCGCCAGTTTCTTTACGCTGAATCCCGCGTCCGTTCAGGCACAGCTCCCTTTGGTTAACGAAGTGCTGTCTAATCCTCAAAACGAACCGGCCCCCGTTCATCCCGTACCTGCTCCCCGTCAGTTAAAATGGCAGGAAACCGAGTTCTATGCCTTTTTTCATTATGGCATGAACACCTACACCAATAAGGAGTGGGGTTTTGGCAATGAAGACGTCAATATGTTTGCTCCTACCGCCAAACCCGACCCTATGCAATGGCTTACTGCAGCCAAGTCTGCCGGAATGAAAGGTGGTATTGCTGTGGTGAAGCACCACGACGGATTTTGCTTGTGGGATACCGAAACAACCGACCACAAATGCACCTCGTCAAACAATGAATTTGCGCGCCAAACAAACATTCCGCGCGATTTTGCCGATGCAGCTAAGCAATTAGACTTAAAATACGGTTTTTACATCTCGCCCTGGGATCGCAATAGTGCGCATTATGGCACCGATACGTATGTCAAGGATGTTTTCCTCCGTCAGTGTGCCGAGTTGGCTAAATACGGAACCGACCAGTTCGAAATGTGGTTCGACGGTGCTAATGGCGGTGACGGCTATTACGGAGGTAAGGGCGGAATTCGCAATATTGATCGCGAAACCTACTACGATGTGCCCAATCTTCGCGACACCGTTCACAAGGTATGCCCCGACTGTGTACTTTGGGGCGTAGGCGGCGAAGCACGCTGGATTGGCAACGAAGAAGGTTATTCCGGCGAAACCATTTGGAGTCCCGAAAATCGCGGTTTTGCACCCGAATCAAACGGAACGCGCGGCACCATCGACGGCTGGTTCTGGTTACCCGGCGAAAGTGATGCAAAAATAACCAATCGTGGCTGGTTCTGGCACGAGGGCGAAAGCGTACTAAGCTGCGAACGCCTGTTCCAGATGTACCTCGAAACCATCGGACGTAATGCCACGTTGATTCTTAATTTGCCCCCCGACCGCTCCGGTTCATTGCCCGAAGCCACAGTTCAGCGTTTGAACGAACTGGGCGCCATGTTGCGTACGCGTTTGGGCAATAACCTTGCACCCAAAGCCAAAGTTACCGCAAGCGAAGTGCGTAAGGCCGGTAAAAAACGCAATTTCAAAGCACGCAATGTGATAGATGGTAAAAAGAATACCTACTGGGCTACTAACGATGCACATAACAATGGTTCGCTGACCTTTACCTGGCGTAAACCTCAGGCATTGCGCTATGTGGTGTTGCAAGAGCACATCCGACTTGGTCAGCGTGTCAAGTCATTTGTGATAGAAACCAGTATGGATGGCAAGCAGTGGACCCGTCAGGGAGGAGAGGTAAAAACCACCACCATTGGCTACAAACGCATCATTCCGCTCAATGGAAGTACGAAGAATAGCTATACCGATCCCGTTCAAGCCAAATATCTGCGCGTAACGATAACCGATAGTAAAGCTTGTCCCACCATTGAAAACGTCGAAATTTATTAAACATGAAGCAGTTTCTTTTCACCCTCATAGCCGCCACCTCAACGCTGCAAATGTCAGCACAGCAAATTCAAGTGGATTTTGAATCGCCCGCATCCTATCGCGGCATTGGTGTTTACGACACCTGGTCTGAATCACCCTTTAGAACCGGAAAACTCAAAGGCAATGCGGCTGTAGTGGCAAACTTCACCGCTTCTGATGCTACGAAGGTAGGCAACAAGTCGAAGCAGATTCTGGGCGTACAGCGTTCGCGTTTCGGCAGCAACACTTTCGGAGTTCGTGTCGACTTGCCTCAAACTTTTGAGCTCACTCCCGAAGTAAAGTACGTTCACGTCAAGATGTACAATCCGCAAACAACCAAGGTTATGCTCGTAGGTTTAGGCAAACGCACCGATCGTCCGGGACAGTCGGCCGACACCGAACAATTTTGGGTGTATGCCGAAAATCCTTTGTTGACGAACCAATGGTGCGATGCCGTCTTCCCCATCAAGGGTAATGGAGGTATTGAAATTCACAGCTTGGTGTTTGTGCCCGACTGCAATTCACCTCACGCCCTTCAAGCTGACTTTACGGCTTATATCGACGATATCGAAGTTAGCAGTCAAAACCAACCTCGCATCAATGCGGCACCTTCAAAGCCTTTTGCTCCCCAAGCCGGTCCTGTGAAGTTTGTGACGCTTACAGCAGGAAGCCGAAATGGTTATTTGACCGACGAAAAGAATGGCGAATTAACCTCCAGTCTTGTGCCGCGTGCCAAGAGTTTTGTAGTCAAGGCACATCCGGCTCCGGGCTTCAAACTCGACTATCTCATGGTGCGTTATACCGATATCACCACTGGCAAAACCGTTGAAACCCGTGTTGAGGCTGCAAAGTTCGCAGCAGATGGCAGTTTTACGATTCCTGCCGAATGGATGAGCGGCAACATTTTGCTCGAAGGACAGTTCGCCAGCACCGAAAAATAACATATCCTCAGTAAGTAGGTGTTCGAATGTATCCATCATTTTGAACACCTGCTTATTTTGTTTTATCTCCAAAAATAGTTTTTAGAAAATCAATGAAACTCGTTTATTTCCACGGATTCGCCTCGTCCGGTGCATCAGGCACAGTACAGCTACTCCGCAAAATATTTCCTTCGGCTCAAGTCGTAGCCCCCGACATACCCGTTGACCCCGAAGAAGCACTGCCAATGCTTCAAAAGTTAGTTCAAGCCGAACAGCCCGATGTCATTGTCGGCACCAGTATGGGCGGCATGTACGCCCAGCAAATGCACGGTTTCCTGCGTATTTGCGTCAATCCCTCGTTTCGCATTTCCACCAGCAAATTGCTTCATACCGGTGTACACAAATGGCTGAATGGACGTAAAAATCATGAAAAGGAATTTCGCATTACAGCCGACATTATCAAGCGATACAACCAGATGGAGCGCAAGCAGTTCGACGGCATAACGCCCGACGACCGCGAACTCTGCTACGGTTTGTTTGGTATCAACGATACTTCAGTAAATCCTATCAATGCCTACAACACGTTTACCAAGTACTACACCCATGCCGAACGTTTTGAAGGCGAACATCAACTCAACGACAAAGTCATTCACAAAGTGTTGTTACCCCTGCTCAAACAGTTGTTAGGCAGCAAGTATGACGAAGCCACGCGCGAGCCATTGCCCGATTATATGAAGTATTAAGGAGTCGGTAGCGATTGTGGGTAGAATACCACACCTGTGTGTATGTGTTTCAGACAGGCCTACCTGCCTTACTTTCTGTTGTAACAAAATGTCAAAGAACACTGAATGAATAAATAAGGAATATTGTTTTTTCATCCGATTAGGCTCATGTGCAGCTTATCAATGCTGCAGTGTTGCCTTTAGCTTGCTTGTATGAGCTATGCTGAGGTGAAGCCTGATTTCGCCGTAGGCAAAGATACAACAAGTACAACCCGAAATCCAAATTTTTTGGGCACCTAATATCGCACCTCGATGTTTTTCAACCTCTCAAAAAGTGTTTGAATTGCCTGGTCTACAGTATTTTCAGCACACTTTTTACGACATGCAAAAAAATGAAATCGGGATATACTATTTTGTTCCATATCGATTATCAAATCGTTTAAGGTAAACGTGTGTTTCCATTACTTTCGACTTAAATTATCAAAGGCTCGAACCATTATTCCCATCCCATTCAGAACAGGAATAACAGTTCGAGCCTTTTGCTGTATGCAGATTTTATTGTTTCAGCAACTCCATGTCGCGCAGTTTAGCCTTTTCAGTCCATGCTGCAGGAACGAATTTCCACAGGTTCAAGGGTTCTGGCGAAATGCTGTCAGCCTCTTCAATCGCCTTCATCAGGTAATATCGCAAATCCTTGTCAGTACTCCAGACAATGCGTTTATCCAAATCCTCAGCTTTAATGCCGGCACCTTTCGTCAGCAAGTTGCCACCGCCATTTCCGCGATATGAGTTAATGGCACAGCGATACGTCTTTTGCAAATCAAAAGGCGAGTCGTCAGCCATACTTTCGATGCAGATTTTTTCCCCTGTCGGTTTGCTCACATCCACCGTGTAGCGAATCCCCGCAGCCGAATCAAAGTTATAGCTTGGCGTAGCCATCCGCTGCCAGGGCTGTTTGATTTTGTCAGCATTGGGTTTAAATAGTAGTAAGTGGTCCGACTCATTTTTCATTTGGTTCGTCCAGCCCGCAT
The DNA here is from genome assembly GCA_000437675.1 of Prevotella sp. CAG:891. Lineage (GTDB taxonomy): Bacteria > Bacteroidota > Bacteroidia > Bacteroidales > Bacteroidaceae > Alloprevotella. Next base: position 12,715 of record FR901777.1, on the reverse strand, counting down.
ACGAGTATTCCAGGTAATCCTTGATTTCCTGTCCGCTCAGTTCCATTACATATAGCATGTTTTCGTAGCGGTAAAGTTTAAACATATCGCGAACGCGAATCGGTCCTTGTTGAATGCACGCATCAAAAGCCAAAGGCGCAGTAAACGAAATGTCTGCTCCCGAGATGCGCAGTTGCATTTGATGAATAAAGTCGATAAAGGCCGACGGACCAAAGAAAGCCGGAAGCGTTTTCATTTCGTGAGCGCTATGTCCGATGGTACGGTTCGTAAAGCTTTTCACCACATCCGATGCCATTTTAAACTGCTTCATAAAAGCAGGATCAGGCTGCATTTTGCTCACGTCTATCAAGTCACCTTTCATCCACTTGATAGTAGGCTTGTTACCCTCCATGCTCAGTTTAATTTTAGCCTGAGCCACCGTCATGGCATCAGCCGCCGGGTTCAGAATCAGCACCGAATCGCCCGCAGCATTTAGGATGGTTCGGTTTGCCCGTCTATGATCGTGTCCGCAAAACACCACGTCAAAACCCGAAACCGATTTAGCCACATGTAAGGCTGCATTTTCAGCCAGTTGGTTCACCCCCTCTTCCTTGCCCACACCCGAGTGGAAAAGTCCCACAATCACATCAGCCTGCGCCTTCATTTCCGGCATATAGCGACGTGCAGTTTCCGCCATATCGGTAAATGTCAAGCCGCTCCACAAGTTTTGCGGAAGCCACATCGGAATGCCCGGCGTAACCATGCCCATTACTGCAATTTTAATCCCCTTTCGTTCAATAATTGTATAAGGTTTCCAGTAAGGTTTTCCCGTAGCCGTTTCCACCGCGTTGGCACCCAGCATTGGGAAATTGCATTGTTTCACCCAGCGGTCATACACAGCATGCCCCGTTTCGATGTCATGATTACCCACCGTTCCGGCATCATATTGCATATAGTTCAGGATGTCGGCACACAAGTGCGTTGACGTCGTGTCAATGAAATTGTAGTAATAAGCCGTAGGCTGACCTTGCAGGATATCGCCGTTTTCCAGCAGAATCACATGGTCGCGTCCGGTCTCCTTGCGCAATTTGTCTGTATAAGTCATAACCCGTGCCAAGCTCCCCGCACCGGCCTCACCATTGATGAAGTCGTAAGGCAGATAGTTTCCGTGAACATCCGAAGTTTCAAGCAGCGTCAGTTCCACCTCATTTTGTTGGGCTTGAGCCGAAAGTGCGAGCGAGGCCGCACCGATGATTGCCAGTAATTTATTCATGGTTTTGAGTTTGAAAAGTCGAGCAATAGAAGTCTCCAATTTTACAGCGCGACAGCCGGTCCACGCCTATTTTTTACGCTGATAGAAGGCAAAGGTGTAAGGCAGCGCATTCTTTTCGTCCGGTTCATGCGCTTCGCTTGCAGTCAGTTCCCATTCCGTTTCGTCGTAAGCCGGAAAGAACGTATCAGCCTCCTTCGGAGTAGCATGAACATGCGTCAGGCAGAGTTGGTCGGCCAAGGGTAGGGCAGCCGCGTAAATGCTTTCACCGCCGATGATGAACACCTCCTCGTCGTTTTGGCAGCTATTGAGAGCCTCGTCAAGTGCGTGAAACACTTCGATACCGGGGGCTGTAAAACCCGTTTGATGCGTCAGCACCACATTGCGTCTGTTAGGCAGTGCACCCTTAGGCAGCGAATCAAAGGTCTTACGTCCCATAATGATGGTGTGCCCTGTAGTCAGATTTTTGAAATGTTTGAGGTCGGCAGGTAAATAATATAAAAGTTGTCCTTTGTTGCCAATAGCGCGGTTTTCAGTAAGCGCGCAGATAATGCTAAGTTTCATAAAGGAAGAAAAATCGGAATAAAATAAAAAAAGCTGCATCGTAATGATACAGCTTTTGTGGTTAGTAGCGCCTACGGGAATCGAACCCGTATACCATGCGTGAGAGGCATGTATCCTAACCGTTAGATGAAAGCGCCAAGAGCGGAAGCTGGGGGATTCGAACCCCCGGTACGGTAACCCGTACGTCAGTTTAGCAAACTGGTGGTTTCAGCCACTCACCCAAACTTCCTTTCCGATTAGTTGCGTTATCTCTCAAACGCGGTGCAAAGGTAGGCATTTATTTTAAACCAACAAACATTTTGGTGAAAAAAAATGTGGAGAAAATGCGATTTTTTTATTTAATGATGATATGTGTAAGGTGTTGGTAGCAAAAATAGGCGTAATATAGGCGTATTTCGTGTTTTTTCTTCTTCATGGTTCTTACCGTCAAAATGTTCATATAATCAGGCGCACTGCAAGTTCACGTCATTGCGCTGCACAGGTTGTTGGGTTTAATCACGCATTTAAATGTATGATTAAGCTTCACTGCGTCCTGCTTAGTAACCAAAAAACACCCCCGAAGTTCCGAAACAGAAACTTTGGGGGTGTTGTTCATTTAAGCGTAGTTGGAAAGCTGTGTTTATTCCGCAGCATCCGTTTACTGCTGAATGTTGGGTTCTTCCAGTCCGTAACCCTTTTTCTTGTCAATTACTTTCAGCACAAGGCCCAATACCAATGCAGCCACACCAAGGCAAGCCAGCATCACGAGGGGAGCCGTGTAGTCGTACGAAACAGCAGCCTGATCAGGCGTAATCGTGCCGTTCTTCAATCCTTCAACCAATTCGGGGTTCGTTTGGTCAAGCACCTTACCAATGAGCAAAGGGAAGAGCCACAAACCGATGTTCTGAATCCAGAAAATCAATGCGTAGGCACTACCGATGATTTTAGCATCAACGAGTTTGGGCACACTGGGCCACAGCGAAGCAGGTACCAACGAGAAGCTGGCGCCCAACACCAAAATGGTGAGGTAGGCTACCACGAAACCAGCCACGGGGACGACG
>FR901777.1:6108-9824 GCA_000437675.1 Prevotella sp. CAG:891 | reverse complement strand
TTCATTTCGGGGAGAATAAAGGCAAAGGTGAGGTGGCACAGAATGAGCAGCACCGAACCCATGATGAGCATAGTGGCTGCCTTACCCTTGTGGTCAACGTAGTTACCCAAGATAGGTGTGATACCTACAGCAAGCAGCGGGAACACCGCAAACACTGTTTCGGCACTCTGACGCATATAGCCCATGTAGCAGAACACAACCAGGGCTACAATGGCCAAGCCGAGCAGGGGGTATTTCACTTGTGCCTTCTTTGAAAAGTTGCTGGCAAACGCAGCTGTTGCCACAACAAGCATGATGACATACTGAATGATGGTCACCGTGTTCGTTGCCCAAAATGAATCGGGGGCTACTTCGGTAAACGAAAGGTTGCACTGCAGCATGTTTACTGCATACTTCTGGAAGGGGAAGATGGCTGAGTAGTAAAGTACACAGAGAAGGGCTACAAGCCAGAAACCGCTGCTGGTAAGGATTTTACCCAAGTCGCTGATTTTGAAGGGATCGTCTTTTTCTTCTGCTTCGCCGGTCTGTGCATCAAGTTTCTTGTCCATGAAGAAGTAAACGCAGAACATCAGCAGCGCAATCATAAGCAGAACCACACCGAAGGCTACTGAACGCGAAACGTCTATCGTACCACCCAATTTTGCAAATACGGGCGAGAAAATCATACAAGTAGCCACACCCAAACGGGCCAGTGCCATTTCCGAACCCATGGCCAATGCCATTTCGCGGCCCTTGAACCATTTAACGATACCACGCGATACGGTAATACCTGCCATTTCCACACCGCAACCGAAAATCATAAAACCTACGGCTGCAAATTTGGCCGACGCGGGCATGCCTAAGTAGAAGGGTGAAATGCCGAGTTCATCGAAACCGGGAATATAGTTCAGGTTTTCAGTGAACCACGTCTGCAAACTGCTCTGCATAAACGATTCCGTAACGGCATACCAGTTGATGGTGGCACCAATGAGCATAACCACGCCCGAAAGAACGGCTGTAAAGCGCACCCCCATTTTGTCAAGGATGATACCGGCAAAAATAAGGAAGAACACAAACACGTTCAGGAAGGTTTCAGAACCCTGCATCGTACCAAAGGCTGTTGAGTCCCATCCGCGGGTCGACTGCATAAGGTCCTTGATGGGCGAGAGGATGTCCATAAAGATGTATGAACAGAACATGGCAAAGGCCATGAACAAGAGCACGGTCCAACGCATGGCAGCCGAATCGCGCAAAGTGGGCTGATTTTTTTCGTTCATGATAGAATGAAGGATTTTATAAAAAGAATGAATATTTACTTGCTTAAAATCGGCAAGGCCTGCGTTTTCGAAGGCCTTGCCGTTTATCAGTTTTTGCAGTGTTGTTACACACAGAACTACTTTTTCAGGTATTTATCGAGCCAGCGGAAGAATGTACGCTGCCACAACACACCATTCTGAGGTTTCAGCACCCAGTGGTTTTCATCAGGGAACAGCAAAAGCTGAGCATCGAGTCCGCGCATGCGGGCTGCCGTAAATGCCGATTCAGCCTGTGTGTATTCAATGCGGAAGTCCTTTTGTCCGTGGATGCAGAGAATGGGCGTGTCCCAACGGTCTACGTAGAGGTGAGGCGAGGTCGAGAATACCTTCTGCACCTGTCCGTCGGCAGCCTTTTTCCAGGGGGCCGAACCCATGTCCCAGTTCGGGAACCAAAGTTCTTCGGTTTCGACATATTGCTGCTGCGTGTTGTAGATGCCGTCGTGAGCAATGAAACACTTAAAGCGCTTGTCGTGGTTACCGGCCAGCCAGTACACACTGTAACCGCCAAAGCTCGCACCCACTGCACCCAGACGTTCGCGGTCAATGTAAGGTTCTTTGGCAATATCGTCGATGGCGCAGAGGTAGTCCTGCATGCAAAGTCCCGAGTAGTCGCCCGAAATGGCCTCAAGCCATTCCATGCCAAAGCCTGGAAGTCCGCGGCGGTTCGGCGCAACAACGATGTAGTCGTTGGCAGCCATAATCTGGAAGTTCCAGCGGTAGCTCCAGAACTGGCTCACGGGCGTTTGCGGACCACCCTCGCAGAAGAGCAGGGTGGGATATTTTTTATTAGGGTCGAAATGTGGCGGATATACCACCCAGCAAAGCATTTTTTTGCCGTCTACCGTGTTGACCCATCGTTCTTCCACCTTGCCGAAGGTCAGTTTGTCGTAGAAGTACTGGTTTTCGAACGTCAGCTGTTCCGCCGGTTTGTTTTTACCTTTTAGTGAAAGTCGATACACCTCGTCGGCCTGACTCATGCTGTGCTTCTTCACAAAGAGCGAAGCACCATCGGGTGCCAGTCCGAGCAGCGCATAATCAGCCACCTCATCAGTCAGAGCCTTGTGCTCACCTTTCAGGTTCGTGGTGTACACCTGAGTTTTGCCGTGCCACACACCGGTAAAGTACAAGTCCTTGCTGTTCGGTGCCCAGCAAAATTCGTTGACGCCACTTTCAAACTTTTCAGTAACATACGTTTTTTTGCCGGTTTTGAGGTCGAGCACACAAAGGCGCGTACGGTCGCTTTCGTAGCCGTCGCGTTCCATGCTGCTCCATGCCACGTAGCGTCCGTCGGGCGAGAACTGCGGGTTTTGGTCGTAACCCATGTTGCAGTCAGTTGCCGGTTTGTTCACCGCCTGATGTTGCAGCGAACGGTCAGCCTCAATTTCGGGAGCCACGTAATCGGCCGGTTTGCAAAGGTTCTTGGTGGTTCCGGTGCTCACTTCGTAAAGGAAGATGTCGCTGTCCGTACTGATAGCATAGCTCTTGCCCACCTTTTTGCGGCAGGTATAAGCAATACTTTTTGAGTCAGGACTCCAAGCCAGCTGTTCCATACCGCCAAAGGGCATCATGGGGCTTTCGTAAGGTTCGCCTTCCAACAAATCCTTCGTCTGACCAACAGCGTTGCCGTCGAATGAAGCCACAAAGGGGTGGGGGGCAGTAGTGACGTAAGTATCCCAATGCTTATACATCAAGTCATTGATAACCATGCCGGTAGCCTCAGGCAGGTCAGCATCGTTTTTAGCAATCGAATGGTTTTGGTCTACCTCCATCACCAGAATCACCTGCTTTTCGTCGGGCGAGAACAGGAATCCGGCAATGTCCTTGCCCGTGTTCGACACCTGTTTGCGGTTCGTTCCGTCGGCATTCATCATCCAGAGCTGGTTGCTTCCGTTTTCGGCCGACATATAAGCAATGCGCTTACCATCTTTCATGAAAACCGCCCCACTTTCGCTTTGGGTGCTGGTAGTAAGCTGGGTGCTTTTTCGCGTATTGAGGTCGAGTGTGTAAAGTACCGAATGGCTTTTGTTCTGCTTTACACTATAGTAGCTTACAGCGTAAACTGCCTGTTTGCCGTTTTCGGCCACGTTGAAGTCGCCGATGCGTCCCATGGCCCACAAAGCCTCAGGCGTCATGCGGTCCGACTGCAAGGCAGGTTGCTGTTTACCGATAAACTCGTTCGAGGCATTTTGCGCCTTCACTTCCGAACTGCCGGCCAATGTAAAGGCTGAGGCTGCGAGTAGAGTTTTGATATCTATCATTGTATGTAAAATGTATAAATTTTCTGCAAAGTTACCATAATATTTCCTACGAGGCAAACATCTGTATAGATTAGTGGGCATATTTTGTGCAAATATCTACAAATCTGTGATTTTTTGTGTATATAAATACATATATTCGGAGTTGTTTGCCGGTAATCCGAAC
>FR901777.1:0-5898 GCA_000437675.1 Prevotella sp. CAG:891 | reverse complement strand
AGAATTATATAAAATAATTTTGAACACCTACTTATACGCAACAAACGGGGGAAGATTATAGTCCGGATTATCCGGAAACTATGTCTTCCCCCGTTTAGGGTTATTCATGTTGCACAGTCCTTTGGCTTTGTCATTTCGTTTTCACGTTTACTTCGCCTTTCGGTCCTGCGTGTAAATTGCTTATTTGTTGCCTCGGTTTTTATTGATTTCCTCGCGCAGGCGCATCATTTCTTCCTGCTGCTTTTGCAAGGCTTCCAATCGGGCAGCCAGTCCGCTCACTTTTTTATTCGGATTGTTCTTGTTGGCCTCGTAGTTAGCTTCAAGTTTTTCGAGCAACTTCTTATCATCCGTCGTTTTACGCAGCCACCACATGGTGAGTGCGCTGAACAGCAGTGAAATGAAGTAGTAGTAGTTCAAGCCCGATGAATACTTGTTGAACATGAAGAAGAAGAAAAGCGGCATGAGCATCATCATCCACTGCATCATCTTCATTTGCTGAGCCTGTTCGCCCGACATCGTTTCGCGCTGCTGACGCATGGTCATGTAGCTATAAAGCAAGTTCGTGGCGCAGAACAGGAGGCAGAACAAACTGAGGTGGTTGCCCAATCCCCAGATTTCGTAGTCCCATGAAAGAATACTGTCGTAGGTCGAAAGGTCGTCAGCCCAAAGGAAACTCTGTTGGCGAAGTTCGATGGCATTCGGCACAAAGTTGAACATTGCAATCCAGATAGGCATCTGAATGAGCATAGGCAGACAGCCACCCATGGGGCTTACGCCATACTGTGAGTAAAGCGACATCATTTCCTGCTGGCGCTTCATGGCATCCTCCTGTTTCGGATATTTCGCCGTAATTTCGTCCACCTTCGGTTTCAGCACACGCATTTTGGCACTGCTCATGTAGCTCTTTTTCGTCGGAGCATACACAATGACGCGCAGCAACAGCGTAATGAGCAGCAATACAACGCCCATCGGCAGTCCCATGCGGGTAAAGAAGTCGAACACGTAGAGTGTGAAGTAGCGGTTAATCCAGCGTACGATAGGCCAACCCAGATAAACGAGTTCTTCAAGGTCATTGTCGAAGCTCGAAATTTTGTGGTCGTCCATCGACTGCAGCAAGCGGTAGTTGTTCGGGCCGAAGTAGAACTGGAATTTCGTTTCCTTAGCTCCCGTGGGGTCGAAAGCAGCCGTCATGGCAGCGTTGTACTTTTTCAGGTAACCGCTTTTTTCATTGAGTTGTTCGCTTTTCAAATCCACGTTTTGCAGCGGTTCCTCAGCCATGATTACCGAGCTGAAGTACTGGTTTTTGAAAGCAATCCAATCCACGCTTCCCGTAATACTTTCGCTCACGGTTTCAGCTTCCGAAAGGTGTTCCGCATCATCGTCGTGCAGTTTGTACGTCAGCGTAGAGTACATGTTTTCGAAGTAGAAACCCTTTTCGTGCTGAGCCACGCGGTCGTTCCAATTCATTTGGAGCGATTTGGTCGACGAAGGCAAGTATTTCTGCATGCCCTTGGTCTTGACACTGAAGTTCACGAGGTAGTTGTCAGCCAGCAGTTTGTAGTCCAGGTCGATGGTAGCACCGTTAGCAGCCGTCAGGCGCATGGTCACGGTGCTGTCAGTGGCATTAACAGGCGTGAAGTAATAGTTTGAAAAAGCCATTTGGCTTTCCTTTGTGTCGAGCGTCAGTTCAAGCGCTGCATCTTTAGCAGCATACAGCAGCAAGTTTTCGTTGCGTCCTTCAGCAAAGTCTTTGTAGCTTTTGTACTCTTTGAGTTTAACTTCGCTAATCCGTCCGCCTTTGGTGTTGATTTTCACGCTCACCTTATTGTTGCTAAGCACCACATCGTTTGCGTTACCCTTAGTAGCAGCAAAGAAGATGTCGGCGCTGTCGGCAGCCGCCTTTTGGTTGAGCGCCTGCTGCGCGGTAATGCTTTTTTTGTTTTGTGCGTCAGGCGTGTTGGTTTGTTCGGTTTGCGGAATCTGCTGCAAGTTACGTTCCTGATTGGTGTTATACCAGCTAAAACCAATGAGAACGGCTGCAATCAGAATCAAACCTGTAATGGTGTTTTTGTCCATAATAGGATGTAGCTCTGTTGAGCGAGTTTGAAAATATGTGGAATCGTGTTTTACTTTCAGCTCTTACATTTTGCAAATAAAAGAACACGCGGAACAACGCCCATTGACGTTGTTCCGTATGTTCTTCTGTTTTAATGTAAGGTCTGAGTGAACTGATTCCCTTGATTTTGAATGTTTTAGATGTGAAAGCCGTAAAGCCCGTTAAGCCTCAGCCACTTCTTCGTTTTCTTCTGCTTCCTCGTTTTTGCATTCGATACAAGCCTTCACGAAGTCAAGGAACAAGGGATGCGGTTTCAGCACCGTGCTCGAATATTCGGGGTGGAACTGCGTACCCACATACCAGTTGAGTGTAGGAATTTCCACAATTTCAACGAGGTCGGTATCGGGGTTCACACCTACGCACTCCATGCCGGCCTGTTCGTATTCCTTGCGGAAATCATTGTTGAACTCATAGCGATGGCGGTGACGTTCGCGAATGATTTCGTTGCCATAGATAGCACGCACGCGGCTACCCTCGCGAAGGCTGCATTCGTAACCGCCCAAACGCATCGTGCCACCCATGTTGGTAATATTCTTCTGGTCCTCCATGATGTCGATGACGTTGTGCGTAGTCTTCGAATCCATTTCGATAGAGTTGGCATCCTCGTAGCCCAATACGTTTCGTCCGAATTCGATAACCATCATTTGCATACCCAGGCAGATACCGAAGGTAGGCAGGTTGTGTTCGCGGCAGTATTGTGCAGCAATGATTTTGCCTTCGATACCACGTTGGCCGAATCCCGGGCAAATCACGTAGCCATCCATGCCCTTGAGCATATCGGCCACTGTGTTCTGATTGATTTTTTCGCTATTGATGAAGTGGCATTTCACCTTGCGGTCATTGTAGGTACCGGCCTGCGAAAGTGCTTCAAGAATACTCTTATAGGCGTCCTGCAAGTCGTATTTACCAACCAGGCCCACGTTGATAACCTTGGTAGCCTTGTGGCGGCGATCGAGGAACGAACGCCAGGGACCGAGTCCCGGAGTTTCGCCAACAGGCATACCCAGTTTGCGAAGGATCGTACCGTCAAGGTCCTGAGCTTGCATGCAAAGGGGCACTTCGTAAATCGTGGGTTGGTCAAGGCTCTGCACCACGGCATCGGGCGACACGTTGCAGAAGTTGGCAATTTTTCGGCGCAATCCGCTGCCCAGTTCGTGTTCAGCACGCAATACGAGGATATCCGGCTGAATACCGATGCTTTGCAATTCCTTTACCGAGTGCTGTGTAGGTTTGGTTTTCAGTTCGCCTGCTGCAGCAAGGTAAGGCACGTATGTCAAGTGAACGCACACCGCATTTTTGCCCAATTCCCATTTCAGCTGACGGATAGCTTCGAGGAACGGTTGACTTTCAATGTCGCCCACCGTACCGCCGATTTCCGTAATCACGAAATCGTATTTGTGCTTCTTGCCCAAATAGAGCATGTCGCGCTTAATTTCGTCGGTGATGTGCGGAATAACCTGAATGGTTTTGCCCAGATAGTCGCCGCGGCGTTCTTTGTCGATAACGCTTTGGTAGATGCGTCCGGTCGTAAAGTTATTGTAGCGTGTGGTTTGAATACCCGTAAAACGCTCATAGTGTCCGAGGTCCAAGTCGGTTTCCTGACCATCGTCCGTTACATAGCATTCGCCGTGTTCGTAGGGATTGAGCGTACCCGGGTCGATGTTGATATACGGGTCGAACTTCTGAATCGTGATGTTAAACCCGCGAGCTTGCAGAAGCTTACCTATTGAAGCTGCTATAATGCCTTTGCCCAAGGAGGAAGCAACGCCTCCGGTAACGAAAATGTACTTAGTCTCTGACACAGTAGTATGTTTTTAAGATTTTGTATTCTGCAATCGGTTTACTTTCCCAACTGGCCGGACATCCGCAAAAAAAGTGAAGGCCGGCATTGCTATTGAGCCAAGTAAACACTATTCGCAAGCAAAGGTACGACAATTTTACGAGAAGTAAAAACTTTATGCTTTTGTTTTGAAAAATTCAATAGACTCTTTTGTCTCAACCCCTCAAATCGCTCCTTTGCTGCGCCAAACCAAGCACTTTCGCTCAGCCACGCCCTTCAATCGTAGAAATTATCCATTTAAATGCCAGGCTGATTGGTGCGTTTTCGTCCCTTTTGTGTACCTTTGCTACCAATTATTTTTTTACATCTCATTCTGATTATGGCAGTAGATATTATATACCGTTATTTCCCCGATTTAACCGACCTTCAGCGCAACCAGTTTGCCCAACTCGATGCGCTCTATCGCGAATGGAATGCAAAAATCAATGTCATTTCGCGCAAGGACATTGACAACCTCTACGAGCATCATGTACTGCACTCCTTAGGCATTGCCCGCGTCATTCAGTTCCGTCCCGGCACGCAAATCATGGACATCGGCACCGGTGGAGGCTTCCCCGGCATTCCCTTGGCCATTCTTTTCCCCGAATGCCGTTTTAAGCTCATCGACAGCATCGGCAAAAAAACCAAAGTGGCTGCTGCCGTGGCTCAAGCCATTGGTTTGCAGAATGTCGAAGTGGCTCATCTTAATGTCATGGAGGAAAAGCGCAAATTCGATTTTGTAGTGAGTCGTGCGGTGATGAATGCACAGGATCTCGTGAAACTGGTGCGCAAAAACGTACACCATGAACATCAGAATGCTTTGCCCAACGGACTGATTTGCCTCAAAGGCGGTGATGTGGCCGACGAACTGGCTCCCTTTGCCAAATGTTCCGAAGTGTGGGATTTGAGCACCTATTTCACCGAAGAATTTTTCGAAACAAAAAAGGTCACTTACATCCAACTTTGACTACAGCAATCGGTTAGCCCGATTCATCCCTCATTTTTTTCATCTACCGGCTAAATTACCTATACTTACTTATTATGGAAGTAACACGTTTTATTGTAAACATGATCGAGGAAAACTGCTACCTCGTTTACGACGAAACCGGCGAAGCAGCCCTCATTGATTGTGGTGCTTTCTATGACGAAGAAAAAAAAGCCATCCGTCAATTCCTTGAATCACACAACCTGCGCCTGGTGCGTATGTTCAACACCCATGCCCATTTCGACCACCTGTTTGGAGCCCACTATATATATAAGGAGTATGGGGTGAAAATGGAGATAGCGGCTGCCGAACGCGAAACCTACGAGTCGGCCGTTCAGCAAATGCAGCAGTTTATGCACCGCGCCTTGCCTCTCGAACTTCCCCCCGTGTGCAATTACTTTGCCGATGGCGACGAACTCAAGGTGGGCAATTTCACCCTCCAAGTCATTGCCACCCCCGGCCATACGCCCGGAGGGGTATGCCTTTATGCCAAAGAGGCCAAACTGCTCTTTAGTGGCACCAGCCTGTTCCGTCACGAAATCGGCCGTTGCGACTTGCCCGGAGGCAGCGAAGTACAGCTCATCAATGCTCTGCGCACTCGCATCTTAGCTTTGCCCGATGAGGTACAGGTGTTGCCCGGCCACGGTGATTTCACTACCGTAGGCGAGGAACGTCAATACAATCCCTACATCCGTTAAGCAGCTATTGTTCCCTTCAAAAGTCTGCATCCGTCTGTCCGTTTTTTCGTATTCTGACCTATCTGCTTTTCAAGGGAGTAATGTCGCTTCAATAGTTTAATGGGCAACTCTCCTCAAACGTCAATTTTCTGTTTGGGTAGAATTGCCCATTGTTTTTGCTCAATAGTGAAAAAGCGTAGAGTCAGTATCTATGAAAAATCCTGTCCTTCATTTTTTCTTTTCTAACGTATATAAACCCCTCGCTATAAGTATTTAGTCGTCCCTTAAGAATATCTTTTTC